>CAZHCX010000092.1:0-4025 GCA_964531445.1 uncultured Clostridium sp.
GGTGCAGACATCGCAGACAAAGCGCGCAGTGCTCCTTTATCCAGACGGGCTTTTTCCCATATATAAGCCGTTTTTCACACGCAAATGAACCGAAAAGCCCTGTCGGAAAGGTTAAAAAGGTCTCCTGACAGGGCTTTGTTGCGTTTCTATAAAGCTATCATTTGGCTTATTGAAGGAAAAATTAGCAAGCATATATATACTCATTTGGAAACTCATTATTTCTTATAAATCGAAAAACAACCAAGCATCGACTACTTTCGTAGAATTTTACCTTCCAGTGCATGAAGGTTATCAATCAGAAATGCTATATATACCTTTGTTTTTCAATATAAAAGAAAGCTGAATCTTCGTGTCTTTTCCTGAATTCTTTCCACCAGTGACACGAACTTCAACATAGGTATTATCACCGTCCGTTGTAACATCTGTGACAGTACCAACAAAGCCATCTTTACGCCTAATTGTTTTTCCAATATAACCAGAATAAACGGACAAACCAGACTTTTCATTTTCATCGTCTGTACGGGAGGTGGATGAAGTAGTTTGTTTGGATTTCTTAAATTCTACTGACATCTTCATGAGTTCCCGGAGTTCTGCAAAGTGTGTCTGTGTAAACCATAGTTCGTCATCATCATCGATTGATATTGGAACGTAGTCGCTGTTTTCAATGTCAGTATCATTCATTGAAAGAAATGCTTTACGAATGTTTCCCGTGATATCTTCGTTTGCTCTTATGCGACGATAAGCTGCAGCACAATTGGGACACAAACAGAGATTCACTGGGTCAAGTTCCGTCTCCGGCTTCAGAAAAAGCTCCGTTGCCTCAAATGATGAGCATGTTTCATGGCAAAGTTGGCAGGCAAATTTGAAGCGGTTGTTATCCTCATGTCTATACATATTAGATAAATATGCTTTTGCTTCTCTCGGATGATTGCTGACTCGGATGCTACGGATTCTTTCCTCATAAGTCACAGGATCAGCATAGATGAGCATCTCTGCCGCATGCTTGCGTAACGCATCCCAGCTTCGAACGTGAAGTGTCGGAAACGGGAGTTTCGCATCTACTTCAACGCTATCATAAGTGCCTGACGATCCATATCGTTCATTAAGATCAGCAGTGGATATACCGTATCGCTGACGTAACTCGCTCTCAAAATATGCTTCCAACTTTTCCCGCGGGACGGTCTTCTTAAGTTCATCCACTTCATCTGCATCAGTCTTTTTGAAACCGATGAGACTAAAAATCACAGAGTCCGGCTTAATCCTGCCGTAGATTGACGTGCTAATATCGTGTTTAGAAATTAACTTTGGTGAAACGAGCTCACCAGATTCAGTATACAGCCACCTTCCGTCCCATCCCCAAATTCGTTCGCCACGCAGAATATGGATCATCTCACACGGCTCGTCATCCTTATTTGGAACCGTGCTACCACCAATATGTACAAATCCGCAAAGCCGTTTTTCATTGATGGTTAAAACTTTCATGATTACCTGAGATTTCAGTATCGAATCTTTAGCAGAAGGATGTGCCGATATGTATTTAAGAACATCCTTTAACGCATCCGTTGAGAATTTCCATCGAAAATCACCGGTTGTCCACCATTCTGGTTGTTTACCACGAGACCCTGTTGCGTAAGTGCCGGTTATAATGTTATCTCCAGTCGTAATTGAATTACGCACCCCGAGCGCCAGCAGCATGGCCGTTTCAATGCCATGATTGTTGTAAAAATCTACATCGACAAAGAACACATTTTTTTCGAGGTTCCTGTAGTAGCTCTCTATGTTGATCCCTTCCGTACTGATCGGAAGGAATAATCTAAAAGCATAGCAACTGCGCATTTTCCCATCGGTACATCTGAGCGCCAGGAGCTCTCGAATAACCCGATTTACTTCATCCTCGTATTCTTCGCGTTTTGAATAATTGAAAAGAGCCTTGATATCTTCAATGTGCTGATCATCATCGTATATGTGCCCGCTCTCATAACGCTTTTTTATATCCTTGATTAGGAACTCATATTCGTTTGGTTTCTGCAGCTGAAGAATGTCATCAAAAAAATGACGACACCTTCCGTACAGAGTTTCATCTACGAAATTGATATCTGCGCTACGGATTTTGGGAGACGGAAGGAAGACATTCGGTATGTATGTTTTACCTTCGCGGCGGAACGGAGCAACGAAAGTACCTGCAGCCGTCCTCACGATGTTTGCTGTAGTCATGTTCGTTTCGTACCTTGATTTTGAAAACGCACCGGGTATGTTTTCAAAAATGCCGTACAGATCGACCACCCATCGTTCCGAAAAAATCATCATTGTTTTTCATAATTCCGCCTCCATCGTATGACAGACTTCTATGTATTCATATTCCTTATTTGAAAATGCATGGTCTTTAAGTAGTTTCATTGCGTGCTTAAATGCAGAAACATCACTTTTTCTTCAGCATAAACAAAACATTTTTACTCAAGAACCCAAATGACAGTAACCGTTTCGCTCTCCTCCGTATCGGTTGCCGATAATTGGTCGGACGCTAAAGATGCTTTCTTTCGTGAAACAAACTCGGATTCTCCAATCTGATAATCGCTTAAGTAGTCATCATCATATCGGTCGCCGACTTCAACTTTTTCTATTCCGGCAATCTTTTGTCCCATCAAAGCCGCAATTATCTCCGCTTTTTTGCGGGAGTCTTTGAAGGCTTCCTCAATAAGCTGACGATGAATACCTGCTAAATCAGAAACGCTGAAACCGGTGCTAATGTCAGCGTTATAGTGACTGGTCTGAATCAAGTCAGTCAGATGATTAATCAGCTTCATATCAAACGCCGCTTCGATTTCTATTCCTCTTTCAGCCTGAATATACGGTGTGTTGTCATAGTGCCTCGTTGATACGGAGTGGTTGTTCAGTTTAATCTGATTAAGCTCAAGTCTGCTCGACTGAAGGTCTTTCAAAAGCGCCTCTGAATCGTTCATGCATTTTTGAACAGCCCTGTCATGCGTAGGTTCATCCGCAATGACGTGTATGCTGATGGTCATCCTGTCGCAGGTGTATTTTCTTTCTGCTTTTCCGATAATTTTCATTGTTCCCATAATCAAAAACTCCTTTCAAATAAATGAATTGATAAAATCCTGTCTGTGTTTTTCAAAGAACCGGAAGTAAGTCTGAACATTTTCAAGCTCTGTCCATTTTGACGTAGTTACCGGAACTAAATCCAGATTATATATTTTTGCATACGGTAATGCCAATAGAAACGGCGAATGGGTCGAAATGATAAACTGGCAGCGATAGAATCGCGCCGCTTCCTCGATGAATTGCGCGAGCTCAATTTGACGTTTCGGCGATAAGCTGTTTTCGGGCTCATCGAGCAAATACAAGGCATTTTCTTTAATCTTCTCTGTAAAAAACTTGAATGCACTCTCACCGTTGGAATACTCATGTACATTGTTAATCAAATTTGCTTTTACGTATTTTGATTTCGTTTTTGATCGCGCCTGATTCACTTTTTTCAATCTTTCATAATCTTCCATCGTGCGAAACCGAAAATTTGAATGCCTGTTCTCAATGTAATCCTCAAACAACTCCGCTCTTTTTGAATGGATACCGTCGTTCAGATTTCTGAGGTCAATCAAATAATCGAATACATCATCACTGGTGATGATTCTGCTTGCGTTCGGTATCGTTTTTTCAATATCAGCCCTGCAGGAAGAAACATACCTTTCAAAGAAGCTCGACCTGTTAAACACAGCGTTGCGCGTCAATCGCAGCTTTTCCGCAATGATATTGAGCAAGGTGGTTTTTCCGGTTCCGTTACCTCCGTAAAAAATCGTAACCGTTTCAAAAGTCATTTTCTCAAACTCCATTTTCGGAAAAATCTGATACGGATAATACGTATTGAAGCAGGTTTCCTTTGTGCCGTAAACAAAAAAGTTCCATTCTGCCGATTCATCCGGAATTGTAAATCCGTTTAAATATATCATCATGCCACTCCCTGTAAAGCAAAAATTTGTACCGAAAATAATAGTAATTTGTCAAAGTGA
>CAZHCX010000093.1:0-3968 GCA_964531445.1 uncultured Clostridium sp.
CAGTTGAAACAAATAATTCTTCTTTTGCTTCTCCTGTTTGGTTTGTACAAGATATTGTAACTTTTCCAATATCAACATTAACTTTTACTGGATATTTTTTCTCTTTTTCTACTGATGAAGCAGATATTAAACTTATTCTTTCAAAACTATTTTGTAAATTGCTTTTGTTTGCTCTTATTCTTGTTTCCCAATTTTCTGGAATAACATTTTTGTAGTTTAAGAAATCACCATCTAATATTCTTGTAACAATTTTACAATTATCTAATTCAAATAATGCTTGATTTTTTGAAACCCCTATTTTAACTGGTTCAAAAGAATCTAATAAAATTTTATTAACTTCGTTTAAAGTTTTTCCTGGTATTACTGCACTAAAATCATTTGTTTGATTTTTTAAATAAATACTTCTTAATGCTAATCTAAATCCGTCTACTGCTACTACATTTAGTTTATTTTGTTTAACTTCAAATAGACATCCTGTAAAAATTGGTCTATTTTCTTCAGTACTAACTGCAAAAATTGTTTTTCTAATCATATTTTTTAAAGTATTTTGTTCAACTTCTATTGAATTTTCAACTTCTATTTTTGGAAGTTCAGGAAATTCTTCAGGATTCATAGTTGCTAATTTGTATAAAGATCCTTCACATTCTATTTCTAATAAATTTTTGTCGTTTAAAGTTATATAAATTTCTGTATCTGGTAGTTTTCTTATAATTTCACTAAACATTATTGCATTTACTACTGTACTTCCTTGTTCTTTTACATCACATTCCATTATGTATTCAATACCGATTTCTAAATCGTATGTTGTTAATTTTATTTCGTTATCATTTGTTTGAATTAATATACCTTCTAGTATTGGCATTGTTGTTTTAGATGCTACACCTTTAACTACGGAATTAATTGCTTTTAAAATTTTATCTTTGTAACAAACTATTTTCATTTTTGGTCCTCCCTATATATATAATTAATATAATAAATATTATTAGTAGTATTAGTATTAGGTACTGTGGAAACTGTGGATAACTATGTTGAAAGTTGATATCCCTAGCAAAATTGATGTGCATAACTCTGTGGATAACTTTGTAAGTTTTCCACACATTATAAAATAAATTGTGGAAAAATGACTTATTCACAGTTTATCCACACGATTTCCACAGGCACCTGTGGATAACAAATGTATTGCTTCCGTAGGAATAATTAGCTTTTTTTTTTCCAAACAATTATTTTTCCAAACAGAATTTTAAAAATACCACTTTATCATTTGAAATTATCTATTTTTTTTCACTCGTAATTATGTTCTTCACACTTTCCACAATTAGCTTAGTACTGTTTTTATCTTTTAACTCTTTAGATATTTTATTATATCCATGCATTACTGTTGAATGATCTCTATTACCGAAATCTAAGCCTATTTGAGGGAATGACATTCCTGCAATTTCTCTACAAAGATACATTGCAATTTGTCTTGGAAACGCTATATCATTTGATCTTTTTGATCCTGCTAAATCATCTTTATCTATGCTAAAATATTTTGCTACAGTTTCTTTAATAAAATCGCAAGATATAACTTTTTCACTTTCATATTTGAATTCGTTTATTATATTTTCTGCAAGTTCTATTGTTATAGGACTATGTGTTAATGACGCTCTTGCAACAATTTTATTAAATACTCCTTCAAGTTCCCTAATATTTGAGTCAATCTTTGTTGCAATGTCTGATAATATTGAATCATCAATAATTATATTTTCATCTTGAGCTTTTTTTCTTAAAATAGCTAATCTAGTTTCATAATCAGGACAAGATATGTCGGCTAAAAGTCCCCATTCAAATCTTGATTTTAATCTGTCTTCTAAAAACTCAATATCTCTAGGTGGTTTATCACTAGAAATTATAATTTGTTTTCCTTCTTCTCTTAAAGTGTTAAATGTGTGGAAGAATTCTTCTTGAACTCTTTCTTTACCTGCAATAAATTGAATATCATCAATAAGTAAAACATCAATATTTCTGTAAATATTCCTAAACATTTCTGTTTTATTATCTTTAATAGAGTTTATAAGTTGATTTGTAAATTTTTCTGAAGTTACATACAAAATATTTGAATTTCTGTTATTTTCTAAAATTCTATTTCCTATTGCATGCATTAAGTGAGTTTTTCCTAAACCAACACCTCCATATAAGAATAATGGATTATACGATTTACCAGGTTCATTGCCAACGGCTAATGCTGCAGCATGTGCAAATCTATTGTTGTTACCTACGACGAATGTTTCAAAAGTGTATTTTGGATTTAGAGTTTGATGATTACTTTCTAGCTCTGCGTCCGAAACATTTGATTTTTTATCAGCTATTACTTCACCATTTGTCTCTTCGTTAGACTGATCTATTACAGAAAAAGTCCACTCTTTGTTTGTAATATATCGTAAGGTATTAAAGATTAAGCTGCTAAACTTGTTTTCAATAAAATCTTTTTGAAACGGAGAAACAACAGTAAATGTGATGTGTTCATCTTTTATACTGTCTATTCCTAAAGGAAGAATCCAAGTTTCATAAGAAATTGTTGAAATTTCATCTTTAAGTAATTCTTTTAATTTACTTAAAAGTTCGTCCTTATCAATAGTCATTTCCTTCATCCCTTCTATATAAATTATTTAAAAAAGTTATCCACAAAGTTATCCACAGGTGTTGATAACTTTGTAATAATTTTGTAAAAAAAGCAAAAAAAATACGAACATTTTTTTATTGAATTTTAAGTAAAAACCTCGTTTTTTTTGTAATTAATATAATAGCAAAAAATAGAATAATAAGTCAATAGAATTGTGGAAAATTTTTTTGAACTGTGGATAATTTTAAAAAAACTGTGGATAATTTGTAAAATGTTACAATTTTATTACAAAAAAATTGACGATAAAAATAATTTTTACTCTAAAGACAGAAAAAACAAATTTTAAAAATTCTCTTGACAAAACATAAAAGTTTACTGTATAATCGATATACTTGTTATATTGCATGTAATTTCCAGAAATGGAATTTAAATAAAACTAAGCTAGTAGGAGGTGCTAAAATGAAAAGAACATTTCAACCAAAAACAAGACAAGAAAAGAAAGAACATGGATTTATGAAAAGAATGAAAACTAGAGCAGGCAGAAACGTTTTAAAAGCAAGAAGAGCAAAAGGTAGAAAAAAATTAAGTGCATAGTTATATTAATCCTAAAGTCATATAAAGAAATTTATATTTAGTAAGGGCAAGTTTATTTTATTATTCTTGCCTTTTAATATAATTACTTAATTTGATTTTTTTCATTTAATCTACCAGAAGGGAAGAAAATAATGAAAAAAACAAAAATGTTGAAAAAAAATTATGAATTTAGAAAAGTTTTAACAAAAGGAAAATATTATTCAGGAAATAATATTGAAGCTTTTATAAGCAAAAATAACAACAAAAATTTTAATTTTTTAGGACTAGCCATAAGCACGAAAGTAGGCAAAGCCGTAAGAAGAAACAATATTAAAAGACTTATAAGAGAAAATTATAAAGTGTTAGAACCAGAAATAAAAAGTGGAAATAGTATTGTTTTTATGTGGAAAAAGAAATCAAACATAGAAAATGCAACATATCACAATATTGAAGAAGATATGAATACTATTTTTGAAAAATCAAATTTAAAAAATAAGGAAATATAGAGATGAAAAAGATATTTTTAAAAATTATTGAAATATATCAAAAAAACATATCTATATGGTTACAAAGTAAAAATATAAATTGTAAATTTTATCCTACGTGCTCTGAATATACAAAACAGGCAATTGAAAAATATGGGGCCTTAAAAGGTACAATTTTAGGAATTTATAGAATTTTAAGATGTAATCCTTTTTCAAAAGGAGGATATGATCCGCTAAAATAAGTAGGAGGAAAGTAAATGTTTCAATTTTTTGCAAACATTTTTGGATATTTATTAAATATTATAAAT
>CAZHCX010000094.1:0-3930 GCA_964531445.1 uncultured Clostridium sp.
AAGAACAAATCCTAATTGGTCAGAGAAATATTCCGTTGAGCAAATTTATTCAACGACTATCCTTACTTACTGCTGAACATGTCGAGTACGTTAATCTATATTCCCACCATCCCACCATTGAAGCAATAAAAAAGCCCTCTGCGGTTTAGCAGAGGGGAGAAAAAGCAAATAGCTTTGTTCTATTATAGATATGGATGCTCAAAATGTCTTTAGAATAAATTGTTTTTTTAAAATTTGGGGGTAATTGGATGGAAAATATACCCCCAACATTACCCCCTTTGCGGTAAAATAGGTTTATTTCAGTTTATCTAAATTGATTTAGATTGATTTTTATATGTGCCAAAACCTCAGTGTTTAAGCCGATTTTGAACAATCCAGATGAATATAGATGAATATAAACAAAAAAGAGTGACCCGAAAGTCACTCTTTAATATTGGTCGGGATGACCCTAAAAAACGGCTTATAGCCTGCGTTTTAGCGCTGTTGAATGTCTATTTGACAGTTTATTTGCATTTTTACGCTATCGCAAGGCTGTTTGAGCGCATATATTCGTCAACGACGGCAAGGTGCTGATTCTGATATTTTTCGAATACAGAACAATAAATGTTCAGCGTGATCGAGATATCGGAGTGTCCCAAAATCTTCTGTAATACCTTTGCAGGCATTCCCGACTCGATACATCTTGTCGCGTAGGTGTGACGTAGGCTGTGCAGATCAATCTTGCCGTAAACTGTTTGATCAATGATGTGATACTCTTTCATCACTTTGGTGTAAGGATAATTCACCAGATTGGTCGTCAGCAGATTTCCGTTTGTACATCTGAAAAGTAAACCGCTTTTCTTGTCGCCGATGACTTCTTTGAGAAAACTCACAATCTCGTCATTCACATACAGCGTTCTGATGCCTGCCTTTGTTTTGGGCGGGTTGATCTTTGTATCGCCCAACTCGCCGCGCGACATTGTTTTGTTGATGTGAATGGTCTTGCGTTTGAGGTCGATATCCTCCACCGTCAACGCGCAGCATTCGCCGATTCTGATACCCGTAAACATCGAAAGAAGCATCACATCTCCGTAGAGAATATCCTTCGTTTTGAGAACTTCAAGCAGCTTTGACTGCTCCTCAATCGTCAATGCCCGGACAGGTATCTTTTCCTGCTTGGAGTTCGGACACTTTATGTCGCGCATTGGGCTTTCCATAATCAGTTTTTTGCCGATCGCCTTTTTGAAAACAAAGGTCAGAAGCTGATACATCTTGTTGATGCTCGACTGTGAGTAATACAGCTTTTTCTTGAAGAAACGCTTGATAATGTCCTCGGTCATTTCTTGGATTTCATAACCCGTGATGTCGGAGAGCATTTTCAGCGTCGCCATTTTGCGGTCGTAGGTCGATTGCCTGACCTCGTTGAGCTCAAGCTGCTCGTTAAAGAGCATTTCGGCGAAATCGTAAAAAACGGTTTTGTCCTTCTCGATGTACTCACCGCGAATGGACTGCCTTTCGAGTTCCTTTAGCTTATCGGCAACCTCGGTTTTGGTCTTGCCGTAGACGGTCTTGGTTTTGGTCTTGCCGCCGCCTAAATCGACCTGCGTTTGTCCTGCGTAGCGTTTGCGGCTTGCAACGTAGTAGATGCTGCCCGTTCCCTTCGGGCGGCGTTTTTTATTCTTGGTACCGGTCTTTTTCATATTCATCCTTTCCGACCGTAAGCACACAAGAAATCCTGTAAGCCTATTGTACTCCCGGATTTCTTGTGTGTCAATACGGGAGCGGAATTATATCCTCCTGTTCTTCGTCCATTCGTCAAAGGCTTCCGCGTTGACCTTCATATTCTTGCCGACTCTGATCAGCGGAAAGTCCTCGCGCTGCATGATTCTTCTTGCTGTGGGCAGGCTGCAACTAAGCGCCTGCGCCACTTCCTTGGTGTTCAGTAGTTTTGTTTTTGATTCCATATTGTCCTTCCTTAATTGCCGTATAAGCTGTCAGTGTCCAGTGTGTCGATGGAATTGTATAACACTGTCAGCAGATACGCTCGCATGTTATGAATTTTGTTTGGTGTTTTCTCCAACTTTTCAATAACGTACTCGATATGTTCGGCAGTAAGTAAGGATATTCGTTGAATAAATGTGCTCAACGGAATACTTCTCTGACCAATTCGGATTTGTTCTTTGCCGGAGCAGAGCGTGTCGGCAAGGAGATGGACGATTTCCTGTAATACACCTTCGCTGTACCGCTCGGTTAGTATTGTATATTCGATTTGGTCTTTGATTTGTTCTTCCGCCTGATTATAGTTAATAGATTGATAGATATGACTATCTTCAATCTGATTATGATCAGTCTTATTACATGCGGATTTTCCGCACTCGTAAACGCCGGTTTCCCGCGTTTTAGTATCCGAATTTTCCGCATTCATGTCTGCGGATTTTTCGCCCTCATAAAAATTCACATAGATTAAACTCGGTTTGCCTTTACCTTGTCTGTGCCTTCGCAATAGATTTGCGCCTTCCAACTCTCGAAACAGTTTGGTCGCCTTATCGTGACCGCAACCGATTTTTCGACACACTTCATCATTTGAATACAGGACAACGGTGTTGCCGTTTTCATCGTTAAAGTGATTCTTTTCCGATAACGATTTCCTGTCTAATAACAGCATATATAAAATCTTGGCGTCATTGGAAAGTTGAGTGTATTTGTCTGAAAATAGTGCCTGCGGCATTTTGTAAAACTTTTGAGTGGGTTTCATTTGAGTATAAATGTTCTGAGGATTTCCATCAGCAACAGAATAATGACGGCTATCCAGCCTGCCCAAAGCAGTGCGATCTTAAAGCGGTTAAAATGATACATTCTCTTGATTCTCAGCTTCAAGAGTGTTATTTCATTGCTCAGCTCTGACAGATAATTTTCTGTTTGATCTTTCTGCTTTTCTTCCGCTTTAACAGTCGTCTCGGTAAAACTGCGGTAGTTATCAACGAAGATAGTAGTAAGCTGTTTTGACATCTGTTCGGAGAATTTACCTAATTCGTTTCCGAGGCTTTGCCTGAGCAGTTCGTTGCTCATCATAAGCTTGTCTACGCTTTCTCTCATCTTCTTCGTAACGGCGATGTCTTGTCGGACATACTCGGTAACTATTTCCGCCGGAGTTTTCTCCTGCAATTGCTGTTGCGGTAGATTTACTTGTTCCCGTGGCGGCGCGTACTCGCCTGTTTCTCGATTCTGTAAACTCATGTATTATCGCCTCCTTTGTGTACGCCTTTCCGAGCTTGCTGCCGCGGATGGGCTTCTTTTTATTGGGGTGCAAAAAGCTGATTGTTTTTGCCGTGTTGCGCGCGATCGTCACGCCGTATTTGCTGAGGTGCTTTTCAAACTCATCCATATTGTTACAGAGTTTGAGCGCTTCGGCGATCACCTCGCGCAGCTCCTCCTTCCATGAAGTGCCGCCTTTCAGAACAACGCGCCTTTCCTCGCTCTTGATTCGGTCAGCCGACGGCTTTCTGAAATCCAGCGTAGAGTAACCGTATTTCGCGGCGATCTCGTTTGACAGGTCTTTCAGCTTGGCGTAGTCGCTGTTGCTGTAGTGCAGCATTTTCCCGTTGACAAACGACACGCTGTTCACGATGATGTGACAGTGGACGTGGTGTTTGTCCGTATGCGTTGCAATGATGTACTCGTTATCAGGAAACGCTTGCTGCGCCAGTTCTTCGGTCAAGCGGTGGGCTTCGGCAGGTGAAATATTATCCTTCGGGTCAAAGCTGTGCTTGAAGTGGTAATACTTCCGGCTGTCATACCTCTCCGCCTTGTGAAATAACTGCGCTGTTTCAGCGAATTGCCGTGCATAGTCGCGGTTGTCATCAAGTGCGTAGGAAGTGACTATTTCTGCTTTCTTTTCATCGGTGATGTAGTCGATCGCTTTTGCTGGCTTGGCTTTGCAGCCGCAGCCTT
>CAZHCX010000095.1:0-3916 GCA_964531445.1 uncultured Clostridium sp.
CATGAAAATAAAAAAATTCTCAAAAAAAGTGTCCAAAAACTTGACATAGATCCAAAAGCCAACAACCCCTTGACAGCCAACACTCCTTTTGATAAAATTACAAAAAACAAAAGGAGCGTAAAAATGAAAAATTTAATCGATATAAAAGAACTAACAACAAACGAAATAGAAGAATTAATTAAAGTAGCTAAAAATATTATGGAAGAACCTGAAAAATATTCAGAAAAATGCAACCATAAAAAACTAGCTACTTTATTTTTTGAACCAAGCACAAGAACAAGACTAAGCTTTGAAGCAGCAATGATGGAACTAGGAGGAAACGTAATAGGATTTTCATCAGCATCATCAAGTTCAGCATCAAAAGGAGAAAGCGTTGCAGACACAATAAGAACAGTTGGATGTTACAGCGACATAATTGCAATGAGACATCCAAAAGAAGGTGCACCATTAGTAGCATCATTAAAATCAACAGTACCAATAATAAATGCAGGAGATGGAGGCCACAACCATCCAACGCAAACATTAACAGATTTATTAACAATTTCATGTGAGAAAAAAAGACTAGATAATTTAACAATAGGATTATGTGGAGATTTGAAATTTGGAAGAACAGTTCATTCACTAATTACAGCAATGTCAAGATACAAAAATGTAAAATTTATTTTAATTTCACCAGATGAATTAAAAATTCCAGAATATTTAAAAGAAGAAATTTTAATTAAAAATAATATTGAATTTATAGAAACAAACGACATAGAAGAATACATGGATAAACTTGATATCCTATATATGACAAGAGTTCAAAGAGAAAGATTTTTTAACGAAGAAGATTATTTAAGACTAAAAGATTATTACATTCTAAACAACAAAAAATTAGAAAAGGCTAAAAAGGACTTATGCATTATGCATCCACTACCAAGAGTAAATGAAATCTCAACAGAAGTTGATGATGACCCAAGGGCTTGTTATTTTAAACAAGTTAGATATGGAAAATATGCAAGGATGGCTCTTATTTTAAAATTATTAGAAATTGATTAATAATATAAATTTAAAATATTGTATAATATGCTAGAAACGATATTGTTATTAAAATTCAAATTATAAATATGGAAGGAAAGTAAAGATGAATATAGATAGTATAAGAAATGGAATAGTAATAGACCACATAAAAGCAAAAAAAGGATTTGAAATATATGATGCTTTGAGGTTAGGCGAATTAGATTGTTCAGTTGCAATTATCACAAATGCAAAAAGCAAAAAAATGGGAAGAAAAGATATAATCAAAATTGATAAAGATATAAATTTAGACCTAAATATATTAGGATATCTTGATTCAAACATAACAATTAATATAATCAAAAATGATGAAAGAGTTGATAAATATCATATTGAATTACCAAAGCAAATAGTTAATGTTATCAAATGCAAAAATCCAAGATGTATAACATCTGTAGAACAAGAATTAGACAATGTTTTTGTTTTGGCAGATGAAGAAAAAAGAATTTATAGATGCAAATATTGTGAATCAATTTAGAGAAGGAGAGAAGTTAAAATGCCAAATTGGACAGAAGAGCAAAAACAAGCAATATACGAAAAAGGCTCTAATTTATTAGTTGCAGCAGCTGCTGGAAGCCGGAAAAACAGCAGTGTTAGTAGAAAGAATTATAAACAAAGCAATAAACGAAAATATAGATATAGACAAACTCTTAGTAGTTACATTTACAAATGCAGCAGCTTCAGAAATGAGAGAAAGAGTTCTAAATGCTATTTATAAAAAGTTAGAAGACAATCCTGATAATGTAAACTTACAAAGACAAATTAATTTATTAAATATGGCAAGTATTTGTACAATTGACTCATTTTGTCTTGAAGTTGTAAAAAACAATTTTTATCAATTGGAAAATGTATCTCCTAATTTTAGAATAGCTGATACACCTGAAATAGAACTTTTAAAGCAAGAAGTTTTAGATGAAATTTTTGAGACTAAATATTTAAATGAAGATAAAGATTTTGTAAAACTAGTGAATACATATACAAGTTATAGAGATGATACACCGTTAAAAGACTTGATTCTTGGAATTTACAGTTATATAAGTTCAAGTCCATATCCTAAAAAATGGCTTAATGAAAAAATACAGATGTTTAATATTGCAAATAAACTAGATAATGATTTTAGTCAAACTCCTTGGGGAGAAATTCTTTTACAAGAAATTAATGACGAGCTTACAGACGATATTGCAATTTTAAATGATGTTTCTGAAAGTCTTGCTAACGATAGTGAATTGGAAGCTTATAAGCAGGCAATTGATTCTGACATTAACCAATTAGAAACATTAAAGAAAAATATAAATAATTGGGATTCATCGTATATGATTAGTCAAAATCTAAAATTTATAACATGGCCAAGGAAAAAAGTTGAATCAGAAATTAAAGAAGAAGCAAAAGCTGTAAGGGATAGTGTTAAGCAGAAACTTTATAAGAAGTTAGGAAAAACTTTTGTGTCAGATTCAAAACAGTCTAATCAAGACATATTTGATATGTATGATATTTTGAAAAAACTTGAAAATTTAATATTGGAATTTGATGCTATTTTTTCTAAGAGAAAAAGAGATAAAAATATAGTTGATTTTACAGATATTGAACATTTTGCATTAGAAATCTTAGTAAAAGACACAGAAACAATTACTGATGAAAATGGAAATCAATATGAAAAAATTATAAAAACTGATGTTGCTAAAAAATACACAGAAAAGTTTGAAGAGATTGCGATTGATGAATATCAGGATAGTAACTTAGTTCAAGAATATATACTTTCTTCAATTTCTAGAGGAAATAATATGTTTATGGTTGGAGATGTTAAGCAAAGCATTTATAGGTTTAGACAAGCTATGCCAAAACTATTTTTGGACAAGTATTCAAACTATGAATTAGTTGGAGATAGTAGCTCTCAAGAAATAAATTTTAAAAACATTGATGAAAGGCTTATAGGAAGAAAAATTCAACTATTTAAAAACTTTAGAAGTAGAGATAATGTACTTGATTTTACAAACTTAATCTTTAAAGATATTATGAGCCTTAAATTGGGTGAAGTTGATTATGATGAAAAAGAATATCTAAATTTTGGAGCTGAAGATTACAAATTAGCAGTTCAAAATTACAAAACTGATATAGATATAATAAATTTAAATAGTGAAAATACAAAAGAAGAAGACAGTTATATTGAAACAAACTATGAAGATGATGAAAATGAAGAAGATGATGAACTTGAACACATTGAAAATATTGAATTAGAAGCTAAATATGTTGCAAAAAAAATAAAAAAATTAATAGAAAGCAAATATCAAGTCTATGATAGAAAAACAGAAGTTTTTAGAGATGTAACTTACAAAGATATTGCAATTTTGCTAAGATCAACAAAAGATAAAGCAAGTGTATTTGAACAAGAATTAATGAATTTAAATATGCCAGTTTTTGCAGACAGTAATCAAGAATATCTTGATTCAATTGAAATACAAACAATAATGAGTGTATTAAAAGTAATAGATAATCCAATGCAAGACATCCCACTTGTTACTGTATTAAGGTCAAATATAGGAGGATTTACAGACAACGAACTTGTTGAAATACGTCTTTCGGATAAATACGACAATTTCTATAATTGTATGCTTAAAGCAAAAGTTGATGTTAGACCAGAACTAAAAGAAAAGATTGATAAATTTTTAGGTAATATTGAAGAATGGAGAAAAGAACAAGAATACCTAGCACTTGATGAAATTATATGGAAAATATATTCTGATACAGGTTATTATAATTATGTTGGGTTGATGCCAAATGGAAATATGAGACAAGCAAATTTAAAAATGTTATTTGAAAGAGCAAGAAAATATGAAACATCAAGCTTTAAAGGATTATATAA
>CAZHCX010000096.1:0-3888 GCA_964531445.1 uncultured Clostridium sp.
CTCAAATATTTCAAATTCATTTATTTGATTTCCTCTTAAAAAATCACCTATATTCATTTTTTTAGCATTTTCACCTTGAATTTCTATAACTTTCAAGATTCCATCAGCTGTTTTTATAAATAATCCATCTCTTTGATCAGACACTAAAACAGTTCCATTTTTTATCATTTTTAGATTATCTGAATCATATCCAATGCTGTTTGCAACATCAACTTTCCAGAATTTTATTTTCTTTCCATTTAAATATGTAAAAGCCCCCATAATTGGATTTAATCCTCTAACAAGATTTTTAATTTCTTGGGCAGTTTTATTTTCCCAATCAATTTTAGCTTGAGATTTATCAAGCATTGGAGCCATTGTAAAATGCTCCCCTTGTTTTTCTCTTGGCGCAGTTCCAGCCTCTATTTGTTCTAAAGTTTTAACTAATAATTCTCCACCAATTATAGAAAGTCTATCCCATAATTCGCCTGTCGTTTCATCTTCGCCAATTTCAACTTCTTGTTTTAAAATCATATCTCCAGTGTCCATTCCAACATCCATATACATTGTTGTAACACCTGTTGTTTTATCTCCATTTAAAACAGCCCATTGGATTGGTGCAGCTCCTCTATATTCAGGAAGTAAAGAACCATGAACATTAATGCATCCTAATTCTGGAATATCTAAAATCTCTTTTGGTAGAATTTTCCCATAAGCTACAACACATATTACATCTGGCTTTAAATTCTTTACTATTTCTATAAATTCTTCATTTTTTCTTACTTTTTCAGGTTGATATACAGGTATATTTTTTTCAATAGCAAATTCTTTTACAGGTGATGCCATCATTTTCATACCTCTGCCTTTTGGCCTGTCTGGATTAGTAACAACTCCTAAAATGTTGTACCCTGCATTGTATATTGCTTTTAAACTTTCTTCGGCAAAGTCTGGTGTTCCCATAAATAATACATTTAACATTCAAAAACCTTCTTTCAAACAAAATTCACTGTGTCCATTTGGGGACGTTTCTGAAATGGACACTTATTTCTCTGGCTCAAAATATTCCAAAGTTCCAGGAATAATTTTATCCACAAAAACCTCACCCTCAAGATGATCACACTCGTGGCAAATAGCTTGTGCAAATAATTCTTTTGCCTTTACTTTAACTCTTTTTCCATCTCTATCTGTATATTCAGCTGTAACTTCAGCAGGTCTAACTATTTTTGCAAACTCATTTGGAAAACTCAAGCACCCTTCTTCAACTTCTTGTTCTCCTTTTGTTTTTAAGATAACAGGATTAATCATAACTTTAACACCTTTGTCATCATATAAATCTATTACTACAACTCTTTTTAAAATACCAACTTGAACTGCTGCTAGTCCAACTCCGTTGTACTTATGCATTGTGTCTATCATATCATCTATTAGAGTTTGTAATTTTTCGTCTATTACTTCAACTTCTCTAGATTTCTTTTTTAATATTGGATCTCCTTCATATCTTAAATTTCTTATTGCCATTTTTATTCCCCCTTTTTATCTACACCATATTATTTGGATTTACATCTATTGATATTTTTGTATTTTTAAAATCTTTATCATAAATATTTTTAAGCAAATTATTTAACACATTATTTGCTTCTTCGTTCATATTGCCCTTTATTATAATTCTCCACCTATACTTATTTTGTATTTTATCTATTGGTGATGGCATTGGTTTAAATACTTTAAACTCGTCCTTGTTCAAGTTTTTTTCTACTTCTTCATACGCAATATTTGCTACTTTTTTTATTTCTTCTTCACTTGAACTATTAAATCCGATTATTATTATATCGCAAAATGGTGGATATTTCAACTGTTTTCTTAGTGCTATTTCTGTTTGATAAAATTCTTCATAGTCTTGTTTTTGTGCATTTTGAATGCTGAAATTTTCTGGATTATAACTTTGTATTATAACTTTTCCTGGCAAGTTTTCTCTTCCTGCTCTTCCTGCTACTTGTGTTAGTATTTGGAATGTTCTTTCTGTTGCTCTATAATCATCTATATTTAGTGAACTATCTGCTGCTATAACTCCTACTAATGTTACTTTTGGAAAATGATGTCCTTTTACTACCATTTGTGTTCCAATCAAAATATCAACATCTTCATTTTTAAATTTATTTAAAATTTCTTCATGTGAATTTTTCTTTGTTACTGTGTCTACATCCATTCTGATTGTTTTGGCTTGTGGAAATTGTTTGTGTATTTCTTGTTCTAGTTTTTGGGTTCCAGTTCCGAAATATCTTATTTTATCACTTCCACATTCTGGGCAAGTTTTAACCAATTTTTCTTCATATCCACAATAATGACATTTTAATTTATTTTCGTAACTGTGATATGTCATACTGATATTACAGTTTTTACATTTTACAGTATACCCACAATTTCTGCACATTATAAATGTTGAGTATCCCCTTCTGTTTAAAAATAGAATTGTTTGTAATTTATTTTTTAAATTTTCTTCTATTGATTGATATAATTCAAAACTTAGCATTGATCTGTTTCCATTTGCTAATTCTTGTTTTAAGTCTATTATTTCTACTTTTGGTAAACTTGAATTATTTGCTCTTTTTGTTAATTCTAATATTGTTATTTTCCCTTGTTGTGCTTTGTAATATGTTGATAAATCTGGTGTTGCACTTCCTAATAGTAATGGTATATTTTCTTCTTTTGCTATTTTTTTCGCAATTTCTTTTGCATTGTATTTAGGACTTGATTCTGATTTATATGAACTGTCGTGTTCTTCGTCTATTATGATTATTCCTAAATTTTGAACTGGTGCAAATATTGCTGATCTTGCTCCTATTACAATTTTGGCTTTTCCTTCTTTTATTTTTTCCCATTCATCATGTCTTTCCCCAATTGATAATTTACTGTGTAAAACTGCTATTGTTTCTTTTCCAAATCTTGATATAAACCTGTCTAACATTTGTGGTGTTAGTGATATTTCTGGTACTAATACAATTGCTGTTTTATCTTGTTTTACAACCTTATCTATTAATTGTAGATATACTTCTGTTTTTCCTGAACCTGTAACACCATATAATAAAAATTGGTTGTATGCATTATTATCTATAGCATACGAAACCTGCTGAAATGCATTTTGTTGCTCTTCTGTTAATTTTAATTTACTTGTATTTTTTATTTGTTTATTTTGTAATGGATTCCTTTCAATTTTCTTTTCTGAAACTTCTAAATATCCATTTTTAATAAGTGTATTTGCAATTGCTCTTGAACAATCTGTAAACATTTCAATTTCTGGAATTGTACATCCTTCATTTTTCTTGACAAAGTTTAGTATTTTGATTTGTTTTTCTGACTTTAGTACTTTTGTTTCTATGTCAAAATCTATTTCTTGAATTGTCTTTTTTAAATATACTACATTTATTTTTTTATCTTGAATTCTTTTGTTTACATCTTTTGCTTTTGTTCCTGGTGTTTGCATTAATTTTATACATTCTGAAACATTACAAAAATATCTTTTTGCTATCCAGTTTGCAAGTTTTATTTGCTTGTCTGTTAAGCCTGTTTCTACTTTTGCTATGTCTTTTATTTCGTATTCTGATTTTTCTTTTATTTTTACAACATGCGCTTCTTCTAGCTGTTTGAATCTTCCAAATGGTACCAAAACTTTGCTTCCTATTTGTACTAATTCTTGCATTTCTGCTGGTATGTTGTAGTCAAATGTTCTATTTAATTTTTTTGCTGTGCTGTTTATTATTACTTCTGCTACCATTTTGAATCCTTTCTTTGTTGTTTTGATTTTTATGTGGAAAGCTTTACGTTATAAGAATTTTAGTAGTTCTTTTTATATGTAAATAAGACATGCTTTCGCACGTCTTATTTAATCATATTTTTTATTTTTTTTCAATG
>CAZHCX010000097.1:0-3787 GCA_964531445.1 uncultured Clostridium sp.
GATAAAATTCTCCTGGCGCTCTATCTGCTCTTGGATCTTCATCTCTAAAACATGGAGCAATTTGAAAATATTTATCAAAACCAGAAACCATAAGTAATTGTTTAAATTGTTGTGGTGCTTGTGGTAATGCATAAAATTCTCCTGGATTTAATCTACTTGGCACTAAATAGTCTCTGGCACCTTCTGGTGATGAGTTTGCAAGTATTGGTGTTTGAATCTCTGCAAAACCTAATTCATCCATTTTATCTCTTAATGTTTTTAAAATTTTTGAACGTAATAAAATATTATTATGCAATTTTTCATTTCTTAAATCTAAAAATCTATATTCTAATCTTAAGTCTTCTCTAACTTCTTGATCAGTATTTATTTCGAATGGTAAAACATTTTTGCATTTTCCTAATACTTCTAATTTTTCAGCAATTACTTCTATTTCACCTGTTGGTATTTTGCTATTTTTATTACTTCTTTCCACAATTTTTCCTAAAATGTGGATACAACTCTCTGTTGTAAGCTCTTTTGCTTGTTTTTGTATTTCTTCATCATTAATAACAATTTGTGTAATACCAAATTGATCTCTTAAATCTATAAAAACCATAGCTCCCAGATTTCTTACTTTTTGAATCCATCCAGCTAGTTCTACTGTTTCATTTACATTTTTTATGTTTAATTCTCCACATGTTTTTGTTCTGTACATTTTTACTCCTCCAAAATTCAATTTTGATATATATAATATCACATTTTTAGCATTTTTACAAATATTATTTTTTTCTTAACTTTGCTACATAAAAGCCCTCATAATATTCATCTGGTTTAATACATAATGTTCCGGGTACATTGACAGGTAATTTAGGCAATGTTTCCATTCCTTCAAATTCTATTGGAACAACCTCTACATTTTCTGTTTTTAATATTTTTTGTACAATTTCTTCATTTTCACAAGATAATATTGAACAAGTTGAATATACCATTTCATTACCTTTTTTTAGTAATTTTATAGCTTTTTTTAACAAATCAAATTGTACCTTTGATGATCTTTCAACTAATTGTTTTGTAAATATTTTTTCAATATTCTGGTTTTCTACATTTAAAGTTCCACTTCCACTACATGGTGCATCTAATAAAATTTTATCAAATTTGAAAAAATCATCTATATTTCTTGAATCTTTTTGCATTACAAATACATTTGTAGCACCTTGTTTTTCAACATTATATTTTAATCTCTCAGCTCTTATTTTATTTTTTTCACATGCAGTTATGTGTGATTTATTATCAGAAAGCGCTGCTAATTCTGTCGTTTTGCCGCCTGGAGCAGCAGTCATATCTAATATATCTTCTTTCTCTTTTGGCTCCAATATTATTGGTGGCAACATTGAAGATAAACTTTGCATATATATTTTTCCCTGTTTATATATATCAAGTTCCTTAATATCCTGTTCATTAGCATTTTTTAAAACAAATGCACTTTCAAACCATTCAACTCTTTGGAACTCAATTTTATTATTTTTTAATTCATTTTTAATTTCTTCTACATTACTTTTTATTGTATTAACCCTTAATGTTGTAAATCGTTTTTGTTTATAACCATCTAATATTTCATCAGTATTTTTTTCTCCATATTGATTTACTAACATTTGGAATAAAAAATCTGGTATTTTATTTTCTTCCATATCATTCTCCATTCTTAAATCTACATAATTATAGCACTTATTTTAATTTGTTACAATCCACTTGAATAATAAAAATATTTTTGTTACAATATTTTTATAAAACTGAAGAAAAGAGGATAAAAATGATAAAAGAAACTTTTGATTTTTATGATAGAACCAGTTTAAAATCTTATAATCTTGATAAAACTATGCAATATCAATTAAATATATTAGGAAGTTTAGATGTATTTACAAGACAACATTCAGAAAATGTTGCAAATATTGTATGCAGAATTTGTCAATATCTACATTGTTCAAAAAACTTTACTGAGTACTGTACAATTTGTGCTTATTTACATGATATAGGAAAACAATTTATACCTGCTCGTATATTGCAAAAACAAACAGCATTAACTGATGAAGAATTTGAAATAATGAAAACTCACACAACAATTGGATATAAAATTTGTATGGATGATTTAAAATTACGACCTTATGCAGCAGGAACTATTTATCATCATGAAGCATTAAATGGAACAGGATATCCAAATGGAGTAACTAAAGATGACATCCCTTATGAAGGTCAAATTATACGTGTTGCAGACGAATATGATGCAATAGTAAGTAAACGTCAATATAAAACTCATATTAATATAATTGACACCTTAAAAATTTTAATTGATGAATCTAAACCAGAAGAAGTTCCATCAGCTAACAATAAAAACCCTAAATATGGAAAACTTAACCCTTTAATAGTCAAAGCACTTTTAAAAGTTATTATTGATGATACAGAATATGAAATTTCTTGTATTATGGATTATTTAAAAGACTTAAAAGTTGAAATAAAAAGACTTGAACAAATTGAAAAATATGATAAAAAAAGACTTTCTGAAAAAACAGAGAAAAAACAAAACTATTATTTAGAAGGAATGAAATTACTGTTAAAATCTCAAGAAACTGTTGAAAATTATAATGAAGTTTTAACTTCTTATAAAAATATTTACGCTGATAAAACAGAACATATAGATAACTTATTTAAAGAAATTAAATCAATTAAAAAATTAAAATTATAATATTTAATCCGCCAAAAGAACTAATTCTTTTGACGGATTTTTTCTTTATTCCTCAAGTCCGAAACTTACACCTAATGCATTATTTATTTTACTAATAACACTTTCATCTTCAATATGACCTATCTTTTCCTTTAGTCTACTCTTATCTATTGTTCGAATTTGTTCAGCTAAAATAACTGAATCACTTTTTAAACCACATTTTTGTGAATCAATTTCTATATGTGTTGGTATTTTAGTTTTATTTGTTTGAGAAGTAATTGCTGCCGCAATTACTGTGGGACTATATTTATTTCCTACATCATTTTGTATAATAAGAACAGGTCTTATTCCTCCTTGTTCTGACCCCACAACTGGACTTAAATCTGCATAGAACATATCTCCTCTTTTTATTATCATATTATTCACTCCTAGTATTGGTATATGTCAAGTATTTATTTTTATATTATTATATATTATGTAAATTATTGTATTTTGGTTAGTATCTCTTATCTCTAATTTTTCTGGTTTTCCAGTTTCTTTGGATATAAATAATTTTTCATATTTATTATATTGATTTTCGTTTTTAGTGTTTGTTTCCATTATTATTTGATTATTTTCTTCCTTATACTTAGAATTTGGATTTTCTTTATAATTCTGTATAAAGCTTGATAAATCTAAATTATTTTGCGTTATATCCTTATAATCTTCTATTATTTTTGTTAATGATAACTGTGTATTCTCTATTTTTAATTTTGTTCCCTCTTTTATTATTTTAACTCCTTGTATATTACTTGGTTCTAAAACTTCTTGTATAATGTTATCCTTATCTATGTACTGTTGTTTTATCTTGTATTTATTACTATTTTTGTTACTCTTTATTTCTACATCAATTTCTGTTTCGTACGCATTAATATTCATAATATAATCAACAATTTCTTGACTACTACTATTCTTTCCAATTTTCGAAATTTTAGCCGTATTATTTTTATTTTTTATACAAAATATTGTAATTCCAACAACTAAAAGAATTATTAAAATTAAAACTATTATTTTTTTATAATTTATTGTTTCCTTTTTTTTCATATAAAA
>CAZHCX010000098.1:0-3672 GCA_964531445.1 uncultured Clostridium sp.
TGAAGCAAATGATGTATGTCTTCTTCCTCCACTATCAAATGGTGAAATTCTAACTAATCTATGTACTCCTTGTTCTCCTTTTAGATATCCATAGGCATTTTGACCAATTACTTCAAATGTTACACTCTTTATTCCAGCTTCATCACCTTCTAGGTAATCTAGTTCCTTTACTTCATATTCATTTTTTGTAGCCCATCTTGTATACATTCTGTATAACATCTCTGCCCAGTCTTGTGATTCTGTTCCACCAGCACCAGGATGTATTGTTAATATTGCGTTATTTGAATCATACTTTCCAGAGAGCAAAGTTTCTAATTCAAGTTTTTCTAAATTTTTCTGTTCTTTTTTAGTGTTTTTTATTATGTCATTTGCTATTTCTTCATCAAACTCTTCTTTAACAAGTTCAGATAGTTCTAATAAATTATTTATTTCTTTTTCAAGATTTTTATATTTTAAATATTTTCCTTTTATTTTTTTTATTTCAGATAATACTTTACCTGTATTTTGTGAATCTTCCCAAAATGATGGTTCTGTTGTTTGCGCTTCTAAGTCTTTTAATTTTATTTCTAAATTTTCAATGTCAAAGGGACTCACCTAAATTCTTTAGTTTTTCATTTAGTTCTGCTAAAAGTCTTATTGTTTCTTCTAATTCTAACAAATTTATCACCTCTATTTTTATTTAAAAAGCTTTATTTAATATAAAACTTTGTTTTTATAATTTGAAAAGGGAGATATTAACTCTCCCCCTTTAAATTTTTAAAGCTTTTCTACTTTTCATATTTTGATAACAACTCTTTATAAGCCTTTTCAATGTTATTACCATTTGTACTGCTTATAACAAAGTATCTGCAGTTGTTATCATCAATTCCAAGAAAGCAATTTTCAATACCATACTTTAAAACAGTTGCTACTACATCCCCAACAATTATATTGTCAGAAATTTTATCAACAAACCGGCTTGTAATTTGTATTGAGTTCTTTTCTGTGTCTAATTCCATATTGCTAAATTTCATAGAAAAACTTCTCCTTTCTACTGCCTTTGTTTAAAGTAACAATGATATAATACCATATTTTTAAATTTTTTTCAATGTTTTGCTTATATTATTTGTTTTTTTAGGAAATAATATTCACAGATAGGAGTGTTTATTATGGATAATCAAAATTTAAATATTTTAGATGAAGTTAACAAAGGTGCAACTATGGGAATGGATGCTATTTCTTATGTGTCTGAAAAAGCATCAGAAGGCAGATTTAAGGAAGTTTTAGACACAGAGTATAATAAGTATAAGGAAATCTCAAATAGAGTTAATGAATTGTATTCTAATTACAGTTCTAAAGAGCCTCACGAGACAAATGCTATGAACAAAATGATGACTTGGTATGGCATACAAATGAAAACTATGACAGATGATTCTACATCAAAATTATCAGAACTTTTAATGCAAGGAACTAATATGGGAATTATTGAAGGAAGACGTTTGCTTAATGCTAATGAACATGCTGATCATGATGTAATGAATATTCTTAATGATTTTGTTGTTATGCAAGAAGATAGCGTAGAAACTTTAAAAAAATATTTATAAAAAAAGACCTTTCAGAGACTACATTTTTGTAGTCTCTTTTAAAGTCTCTTTTAAGTTAGTGTTCTCTAATTATTAAAACACTAAATGGATTAATTAATTCCTTTGAGTTATTGTTGTTTAACTGCAATACAGTTTCTGAACAATCCAAATAAAAGTTTTCAATATTTTGATGTGTATTACCACGGTTTAAAATAACTCTAACTTTTCCTGAATCAGAAATTCTATCTAATACAAGCAAATTTGTAGTTACATACACTAACTCTGCTTTTCCAGTTGCAAGAACATCTTTGTTTTCAGCTCTGAATTTACCAAGCTTTCTAACAAAATCCGTTATTTCTTTGTTTTCCTTTTTCCATGCATAAGGTTTTCGATTGAACGGATCTTTGTATCCTGTCTCCCCTATTTCTGTACCCTGATAAACACATGGAATACCTGGAATCGAATACAATAGTGTTAATGCTAATTTTAATAATTTTCTACCACGCTCGTACGTTACAGAATTTAGCTCATCATTTTTTGCTTCAAATTCTCTAAAGCCATATGTGTTAAATATACCATTCTGCAACCATGGGGATTCGATATCCCATATTCTTTTGTCAAAAACATTAGAATTCATTTTATCTCCAGCAAGCATTGTTAATGTTGTTGGTGTATCATGTGTTCCAATATTGTTTAATAAAACATTTTGAACATTTTCTGGATATTCTCTATAAACACGATTAAAGTTATAAATAAAGTGTTCATTATAACCATAACGAATCCATCTTAAAATTGCATCTGCAATTGGATAGTTCATAACTGAATCTAACTGCCCATTAGTAACTTTAGGATCCGATTTATCTGTGGCAATTTCCCACATTTCGCCTATGAAAATTGTATCTGAAAATTTATCTTTTACTTTTTGTATTGCAAGCAAAAATTCTTTAGGTAAATTTTCTCCTAAATCTAAACGAATTCCACTTGCTCCTCTTTGAAGATACTTCTCTACAACTTTCGTCATTGCTTTCTGATAGTCTTTTGAAAGAGTGTTACATTCCGGTAAGTCTGTAAAACCCCACCAGAAAACAGGACTACCATCCTCTTCTCTTTTATACCAATTTTTGTATTTATCATCATTGAAATAAACACTATTTATACCTGTATGATTAAATACAAGATCGACAATAATTAGTATATCCATTTCTTTTGCTTTTTCACACAAACTTTCAAAATCATCCCATGTTCCAAGCCATGGGTCAATAACCAAATGATTTTTAACATCATAGTGATGATACGAAAAACTTTGATTAATTGGTGTTAAATAAATTACATCAAATCCTAAGTCTTTTAAATACTCAAGTTTTGATTCAATACCTTTAATGTTACCTCCGTAGAAATACAAATTTCTGTATTCTCCATCAATGTCTGGTTTCCAGTCTGGCATTCTGTCATCCCAAGACTTTAGTTTCCGCCCATTGATGTGCTCAAAGATTCCTCCTTCTCTAAAGAATCTGTCTGGCATAATTTGATATGCTGTTCTACCAACCCAAATATTTTTCTTATCCATATTTTTCACTCCTTCTAGTTAGATACGAGGGTTAATATAGTTACGTTTCTATATTGTATTAAAAAATTTGCTTTTTGTCAAATTTTTTAAAGTTTTTTATAAATAATAAAAACCTATGTAATATTTACATAGGCTACTGCATAGAGAATAGGATGCCAACAAATTTATTTTTGTTGACATCCTTTTTTCAGTAGATTTTGTCCATATCTTATTTAATTTGTTTACAAGAAACAAATTTGATAATTTTTTAAAATATGTTGTTCACTTATTTATGCGTTCTTTCCACAACAATTCTTATATTTCTTTCCACTTCCACATGTTCGAGTTTTCATAGTATTTATGTTACTATAAATATTATCTGTATTACATGTATTTACTCATGTTTCAGTTTTTGAAATATCAGTATTATTTGTATTTATTGTACTTATTTTGCTAATAAATATTTTTTATTTGGCGACAAATTGGCGACATTGTCTACATCGTTATTTGTCTTTTATATGTTTTAAATTTTACAATATTATTCAGTTTTTGTCTAGAATATTT
>CAZHCX010000099.1:0-3653 GCA_964531445.1 uncultured Clostridium sp.
TTGAAATTCTTAAAAAATATAAAGAAAATCCATTAGTAATAAATGCAGTTGAAGCTCATCATGAAGATGTTGAACCACAAACATTAGAAGCTGTTTTAATACAAGCTGCTGATGCTATAAGTGCTTCTAGACCAGGTGCTAGAAGAGAAACATTAGAAGCATATATCAAAAGGTTACAAAATCTTGAAGAAATTGCTGATTCATTTGATGGAGTTGAAAAATCATTTGCAATTCAAGCAGGTCGTGAAGTTAGAATTGTTGTTAAACCAGAAAAAATTAATGATGATCAAATGACAATTTTAGCAAGAGATGTTGCTAAAAAAGTTGAAAATGAAATGGATTATCCAGGTCAAATAAAAATTAATGTAATTAGAGAAACTAGAATAGTTGATTATGCAAAATAATATAGAAGATTGTGAGTAAAATCACAGTCTTTTTTTATGTTTAAACCATAAAACCTTGATAAATCTATTAAAATATAGTATTATATTATAGAAATTTAAAAGAAAGAAGTGATAAGTTTGAAAATTTTAGCAGTTGGAGATATAGTTGGTTCAGCAGGAATACGTGAATTAAAATTAAGATTAAAAGAAATAAAAGAAAATGAAAATATAGATTTTATTATAGTTAATGGAGAAAATTCAGCAGAAGGAATGGGAATAACAGAAAAAAACTTTAATGATATAATATCACAAGGTGTTGATGTTGTTACAATGGGAAACCATACATGGGGTAAAAAGGATATATTTAAATTTATAGATGATCCTAAAATAATCAGACCTGCAAATTATCCGGAAGGTGTTGTAGGAAAAGGTTATAATATTTATACTTGTAAAGGTAAAAAAATTGCTGTTATAAATATAATGGGAAGAGTTGATATTAATATTTTAACTGAAAATCCATTTCTAATTGCAAAGAAGATTATAGAGAAAATTCAAAATCAAGTTGATATGATTTTTATAGATTTTCATGCAGAAGCTACAGCTGAAAAAATTGCTTTAGGATACTATCTTGATGGAAAGGTTACTGGGATTTTTGGAACACATACACATGTACAAACAGCTGATGAAAAAATACTTCCTAATGGTACAGCATATATTTCTGATTTAGGAATGACTGGACCTGAATATTCAGTAATCGGAATGGACGTAAAAGCCTCTATAAAGAGATTTGAAACGACATTACCAGAAAGATATAGGATTGCTGAAGGAAAATGCATTTTTAATGGTGTTATTTTCGAAACAGATGATAATACATCAAAAGTAAAAACTATAAAAAGAATAAATTTAAACTAAGATTTATTTTATAGAACGTTTATATAATAAAAGTAAGTATACATAAATACGAAGTGTCGAAAAATGTTATTTTAAGCCATTTATTGCGATGAAAAGTGTAAAAAATTTCCAAAAAACTATTTACAATTTTTTCCAGAAGTTGTAAAATACTTTCATACAAAGTTGCAACAAAAAATAAATTAATAATAGGAGGCAAAAGAAAATGGAAATTTTAAAAATTTCATCAAAATCAAATCCTAATTCAGTAGCAGGAGCAATAGCTGGATTAGTAAAAGAATCAAGTAAAGCAGAAATGCAAGCAATAGGGGCAGGAGCTTTAAACCAAGCTGTCAAAGCAGTAGCAATAGCAAGAGGTTTTGTAGCACCATCAGGTGTGGATTTAGTTTGTATACCAGCATTTGCAGAAGTTGAAGTCGAAGGAGAAGACAGAACTGGTATAAAACTAATAGTTGAATCAAGAGTATAATTAAATAAGATAAAATGAAGAAGCAAGGAAAAATCTTTGCTTTTTTTGCTTGACTTTTCTTTTTGTATATGTAAAAATGTAACAAGATAAAAATGAAAGGAAGTATTAAAATGGAAAAAATAAGAGGATTTGAAATAGCAAAAGGATTTGAAGATAAAGAAATAAATATGCCGGTTAGAAAAACAAAATATTCTGCAGGATATGATATTGAAGCAGCTGAGGATACAGTAATACCAAGTTTTAAAAAAGGAATGGCTCCTACATTAGTTAAAACAGGAATAAAAGCTTATATGCAAGATGACGAAGTTTTAATGTTATATAATAGAAGCTCTAATCCAAAGAAAAAAGGATTAATTTTAGCAAATAGTGTTGGAGTAATTGATAAAGATTATTATGGTAATCCAGATAACGACGGACATATAATGTTTGCATTTTTCAACATAAAGGATGAAGATATAACAATAAAAAAAGGTGAAGCAATTGGACAAGGAGTATTCCAAAAATATTTTGTAACTGATGATGATAGGGCATGTGGAGAAAGAGTTGGAGGATTTGGTTCAACATCTAAATAATCAAATAAAAAAATTTAAAAAAATTTTAGCTTGAAATACTGGGCTTTTCACCAAAAATAACATAAAAAGTCAAAATAAATGCTTTGACTTTTTTCTTTTTTTATAGTATAATAAATATGGTTAAAAAATCCAATAAAGTTATTTCATATAGACATAACTTTATAATATTTTTTTGCTGAAAAAAACAGAAGGGAGTTGACTTACATGTTTAATGTAGGAGACAAAATAGTATACCCTATGCATGGGGCAGGAACAATAGATTCAATAGAGGAAAAAGATATATTAGGTGAGAAACAATCTTATTATATATTAAAAATGCCAAGCAATGTTAAAGTAATGATACCAACAGCTAAAGCAGAAGAAGTAGGGGTTAGAAACATTATTGATAAGCAATCAGCAGAAAAAGTTTTTAAAGTACTTAGCGAAGATGAAACAGAAATGGAAAAAAATTGGAATAAACGTTATAGAGATAATATGGATAAAATGAAAAGTGGAGATATCTACGAGGTTGCTGACGTAGTAAGAAACTTAAGTTTTAAACAAAAAGAAAAAGGACTTTCTACTGGAGAAAAGAAAATGCTTAATAATGCAAAACAAATTTTAGTTAGTGAACTTGTTTTAGCAGAACATGCAAATCAAGATGAAGTAGAGGAACAAATTGAAAATAAAATAAATACTTCATTTATGACTTTTAGAGCAGAAGGTGTTGAACAACAAAGTATTGTAAATAAATTTATTCCATTTGATGGAGATAGTACTTCTACAAATTTATAATACATAAGTTTATAAGATTAAAATTCGGAAAGATACTGTGTTTACATGGTTCTTCTGAATTTTGTTTTTAAGCTTTTTGTCTTGTAAAATTTTTTTGAAATTTTTTTTAAAAATGTATTGACAAATTTTGCATATGATATTATAATATCAATTGTCGTTAGGCAAGACCAGTTCAAATAAATGCAGATGTGGCGGAACTGGTAGACGCACAGGACTTAAAATCCTGCGGTTGAATAAACCGTGCCGGTTCGATTCCGGCCATCTGCACCATAAGAGCATCAAGGATTTCGTAAGATTAACCTTGATGCTTTTATAATAAAAATTGCTAGATTTTTCTAACAAATTTCTAACAATTTTGGAAAATACTTAATTATTTAGGTATATTAGAGTCCAGATCTAATATATCTTTTTTATTTTTTTCAATATTTTTGTTGCTATTAAAGCTTAGTGCATTTTCAATAGCTGATGCAGATTTAATTTTTGTACTTGAGTCCAAGTGTGTATATCTTTCAGTAGTTCTTGAACTTGAATGACCAAGCCAATCTT
>CAZHCX010000100.1:0-3626 GCA_964531445.1 uncultured Clostridium sp.
ATTAAGACAAGTTAGTAGTAAAATAAATACTATGGTAATATCTATGAGTATTATTTGTTTAATGCTATTCATTACTTTAGGCGTTTTGTCTACTGCAATATACTTGAAAAGATTATGAATATTAGTGAATATAACAAAGTGGCTGAATTATTTGGTACAGAAAAGTTTAATTTGAATAAAAATGAATATATTATTGTTGCAAATAGGGAATCCTCAATGCAAGTAAGAAATGAAGCATTAGCTGTTAATACAGAAATTGAAATAAACGGAGTAAAATTAAAACCGAAATATAATAAATGTCAAAATGGTACTATTGAACTTGCAAGCCAAAAAGTTAATGATGGAGTTATAATAGTTCCAGATAATTTATTGAAGGATGAACAAAAATATACTGAGTATATTTTTGGGAATTATAAAGCAGACACAAAAGAAGAAAAAGCAAATATAGAAAAAATAATATTCAATTTAGATACAAATGAAATGAAAAAAATGTATTCAGTTGTATTTTTTAACACAAAACTAGATATTGCAGAAGCAAGTGTAGGACTTGGAGCAATTGTAACTTTTGTTGGACTTTATCTAGGAATAATATTTTTAGTAAGTAGTAGTGCTATTTTAGCATTAAAGGAATTATCTGAGAGTTCTGACAATAAGGAAAGATTTGTGGTTTTAAGAAAAATTGGAACAGATGAAAAAATGTTAAATCAAGCATTGTTTAGACAGATAGGAATATTTTTCTTGTTTCCACTATTACTTGCTATTATACATTCAATATTTGGAATGAAATTTATATCAACATTATTAAGTGTATTGGGGATGAATTTAGTTAATAAATCAACAATAGTAACATATTTATTTTTAATTATTATATATGGATTATATTTTATAATTACGTATCTATGTAGTAAAAATATTATCAAAGAAAGATAGTAGAGCTATTCTACATAAATTAAGTTTATTAAATTAATATTTAAGATGTGGAGGTAAAAGATGAAATATACATATGAACCAGAAGGTGTTTGCTCAATGCAAATGAACATTGAAGTAGAAGATGATATAATTAAATCAGTAGAAATAATAGGTGGATGTGCCGGAAATACAAAAGGAGTATCAGTATTAGTTGAAGGGATGAAAGTAAATGATGCTATAAAAAAATTAAAAGGAATAGACTGTAGAGGAAGAGGCACATCTTGTCCAGACCAACTTGCAATTGCGTTGGAAAAAATGAAAAATCAAAACACATAAACACGAAATAATGTCGAATTTTGCGATGAAAAGTATAGAAAAATTATTGCAAAATTCGTTTTTTTATTGTATTATAATAAAGATTTTATTCAAAACAATTAATTCAAAGTTTCTTAATTCAAGAACAAAATTCCAAAAGTAAAATAAGAAAAAAGAAGGTGAGAGACAAAGAAATATAAAAATATTAATTTTACTTCAAAATAAATATTGACATTAAAAAGAAAATTAATTATAATGAAGGAGATGAAGCTATATAGAAAGTTTTACATATAAAGATTATAAACAGTCAGCTAAGATATTAAAAGAAATACATGAAAAATACAAAGGAATTTATCCAATAAATGACGAAGATAAGGATAATATAGTTAATGATATAAGTGAAGATTACCATTTTGTAACACAAGAAAATGACAAAATGTTTAAAAAAATATTAGATAGTAAAAAAGAGGCGTCATATTTTATAACCAAAGTATTTAAAGAAAAGATTGCTGAAAATCAGCTAGAAAAATATAATAGAAAATTTGTAACCAAGATATTTGAAAATCGAGAAGCAGATATAATATATAAAATTAAAGATAAAAATGTATTTATACTAATAGAACATCAAACAAAAATAGATTATTTAATGCCATATAGATTGCTTGAATATCAAATGTTAATAATAGAAAGTGCATTAGATAAAAGTAAAATGAAAAACAAAAATTATGAATTTCCAATGGTTATACCAATTATCCTGTATACAGGAAGCAGAAAATGGAATGCAAAAAAGAATCTTGAAGAAATGCAAACAGCATTCAGTAAAGTAAAAATAAAGCTATCAAATTACATTTTAGTTGATACAAATGATTATACAAAAGAGGAATTACTAGAGGATAGAAGTTTTTTAACAAAAGCAATGTTAATAGAAAAAGCAAAAAATAAAGAAGAATTAGTAGAAATAATTAAGCAAATAATTCCAACTATAACAGAAGAAAATAGAGAATTATTTAAAGGGTTAGTAACAATAGTTTTAAAAAGAAGACTAGAAAATAGCGATACAGAAGAATTATTAAAAGATTTAAAAGGAGTTGATAAAAATATGTTAGCTGTATTAGATATGATTGATAGAGAAAATAGAAAATATATAAATATTGTTAGAAAAGAGGGAAAAAAAGAGGGAAAAAAAGAAGGGAAAAAAGAAGGAATAAAATCAGAGAAAATAAATATAGCAAAAAAATTACTATTAAAAAATATTTCTATAAATGATATAATGGAAATCACAGGAATGACAGAAAAAGAAATAGAAAAATTAAGGGGAAGTATAGTATCAAAATGAAAAAATTCAAAAAAATTGTTAAAAAGGGACGCCCCTTCTTAACAATTTTTTATGGTCGATTAGAACCAACCCCACAGACCATTATTCAAATAAATTACAAATTGTCTGAACCACAATTTTTTTCATTACATCATAATCCATATTTTCATGTTTATGATAAACAATCTCATGGCACAAATCATCAATCAGATTTATAGCAATATGAGATTTTTCTTTAATATTTGTACTGTTGAATCCATTAGAAATTAAAAGATTTGACAAATTCTCTGTTGCTTCAATCTCAGCATCACAAAAGATTTGAGCAACATCTTTATCTGAATGAGACATTGCAGTAATTTCTTCATGAGCTGTTTGAGATAGTTTATGACTCTTTACAAAATTATCAATCATATTATTTAAAATTTTATCAAAATCTTTTTTATCAAAGTGTGTTTCTACTGTATCAATCATAGGAAAGAAAACATTATTATAATGTAATTTAACACCTTCTATAAAAATATCATGTTTGTCCTTAAAATATTGATAAATAATACCAACAGAAGTGCCGGCCTTTTTTGCAATTTCATTTGTATTTGTATTATAATAACCTTTTTCGCATATTAATTCAAAACCAGCTTCAATGATTTTGTTTTTCTTTTCAATTGACCTAGCTTGAACAGGCTCCCTTATTTCATTTTTATTCATATAAAATAACCCCTTTCTGAGTTGATATAAAATAAATTATATAGTGTTTTTAAATAAAAGTCAACAAATGTGATAAATTATTCATATTCTATTGACTTTTTTAAAACTAAAAAATATAATATATGAAAAATATATCACATTTAAAGAAAGGGGAAATAAAGTGAGTAAAATAGTAAAAATAAAAAACTTAAGTAAAATTTATAAAACAGGAGAAAGGGAATTCAAAGCCCTTGATAATATCAATCTAGAGATAGAGGAAGGGAATTTTGTTGTAATATTAGGTCCATCTGGTGCTGGAAAATCAACATTATTAAACCTAATTGGAGGGATGGACACACCTACAAATGGAACTATCAAAATAAATGGTGAAGATATTTCAAAT
>CAZHCX010000101.1:0-3619 GCA_964531445.1 uncultured Clostridium sp.
ATCATTAATAAACAACGACATTTTTCCTATTAAAAAATCTTCAATAGATATTTATGCTCCTAAAATTTCTGATAAATATCCAGGAAAAGTATTTGTAAATTCTTTTGGAACATTATTAACAAACGGAAAAGAATTAAAAGAAGAAGATTGGAAATATGATGAAAAAACTGGAATTATAAACATTGCTTTAGAAAATAGTGCAGTAAACAACAAAGTATCATGGTTAAAAAATGGAGAAGACAAATTTATAATAACGTATATTTATGATAAAGATGTTGAATTAAATAATGAATCATTACAAGCTAAAACAAAAACAGAATATTATGATTTAAACCAATATGAAATTGAAAGATCAAATAAAACAACACTTACAGGAGATGGAAAACAATTAATAGCAAATGATAATTTAATTCAAGGAGAAACAAGTATTTATAAAGGAAAACTTTATGCTGGAATAGAAAGAAAAATAACATATAAAAATATAGTTGATTTTAATTTATCTGGTGTTGTAGGAGAAATTAATATTACAGAGGAAAATCAAAAAATAAACGATAAAGAGATTAATGCTACATATGAAACATCAAAAATAAACAAAAACAAAGTTGAAAAATTATTAGGTGAATCTGGAGAATTACAAATTATTAATGCTGATGACAAAAGTGTAATAACTATAATAAATAAAGAATCACAAAGTGATGAAAATGGTAATATTGTTATAAATTATCCTGAAAATGTTAAATCTATTATAATAAAAACACAAGATATAGAAAACATTGGTAGAATTGAAATAGAAACTACAAAATCAATAAAAAAAGTAGAGTTTGAAGAATTGGAAAAGGCTGACAAAATTAGCCAAGTAAATGTAGTGACATGTAAAATTGATGATGAGGAGAAAACGCTAGAAAAAATAACATCAAGTATAGAATTAAAAGAAACAGAAACATTTGCTAATTTAGAAATAAATAGAAAAGAATTATCTACTATGAACAAAAATGAAAATGTAGAATTTAGAGTAGTTTTAAATAGCAAAGATGAAAAAAATGAATTGTTTAAAAATCCGATTGTAAAACTAGAATTACCTGAAAAGATAGAAAAAATAGAAGTTAATTCTATAGATTTATTGTATGAAGATGAAATGAAGGTTAAAAAAGCAACTTTAGATGGAAATACAATAGTAATTGAACTTGATGGAGAACAAACAAAATATAAATACGAAGCAATTGAAGGAGCTATAATTATAATTAATGCTAATTTAACTGTTAATATGAAAAATCCAAGTAGTAAGGAACAAGTTAAATTACAATATACAAACGAAAATGCGATTAATTATGTAGGAGGATCTAATGAAGGGATAATTTACAAAGATATAAACATTGTATCTTATGCTGGTATAGTTACAACAAATCAAATTCCAGAATACGGAATTGAGGTTGTAAATAATGAAGGAACAAAAACAGGAAAAATTGAAATTTCAGACAAAGAAAAAAATGCTACTGTTGTAAACAAAATAGTTAATAATAACGAAAATAAAATATCAGATGTTAGAATATTAGGAATATTGCCAACAAACGATTCAACAAAAAATAATATTGATATTAAAGTAAGTAATATAGTAGTAGAAGGAATAGATTCAAATAAAGTAAAAATATATGTATCTAATAATTCTGAGGCTACGGAGAATTTAAATGATTCAAAAAATGCATGGAATGAAAATATTAACAATTTACAAAAGGCTAAAAAATATTTAGTAGTAATTACAGAATTAGATGTTTTAAAAGAAATGTATGTAAAATATCAAATTACAGTTCCTGCAAATTTAGAATATAACAAGTCAGCAGAAGAAGGCTTTAACGTATATTATAAAGATGCAGTAACGGGGGTTGCAAACAACACAAAATTAGATAACGTAAAATTATCAACAGGTAAAGGACCAATTGTTGAGACTTCATTAAAATTATTTGTAGGCGAGGATGAAAAAACTACTGTTAGTGAAGGGGATATATTAACATATCAAGCAACGATTTCAAATACAGGAACAGAAGAGGTAATAGGATTGAAATTGATTGGAAATATACCTGAAAATACAGTTTATGTAGAAAAGAATCAACAAATTGGAATGACATTAGAAGATATAAAATATGAACCATACAAAGAATTTGCTGATAAACAAAGGGTAGAATTTGATATAGAAAAATTATCTGTTGGAGAAACAATTACAAAAACATTTCAGGTTAAAGTTAAAGATTCTTCAGCTGGTAAGAATATAAAAAATATTGTGATGGTTAAATATGGAGAAATTACTAAAAAATCTAATGAAGTAATTAATAATGTTGAAAAAGCTGAACTTCAAACAATTTTATATGACGGTGATAGTGCAAATGGAAAATTAAAACAAGGATATTCATATAGATATGTTTTAAAAATAACAAATAAAACTGATAAAGAAAAAAATAACATTATGGTTTCAGCAAATGTTGACAAGAATGTTTTAATTAAAGAAATTTATTATTCAGACGGAAAAGAAAAATTTGAAAATGTAAATGATACAGATAACTTTATTATCGATAGTATAAAACCTAATGAAACTATTTCTGTAACATTCCTTGTTGAGGCAAATCCAGTGTCAAATAAAGAAGAGTCAAAAGGAGTAATCTATGCAACTGTTAATGATGGAAGCACAAAATATACATCTAATGTTGAAAATATAGAAACTGATATTATAAATGTTGAAACAAAAATATCATCTAATAAAGAAAACCAGTATATTAGTTCGGGAGATGAATTAGAATATTCAATTATTATAAAAAACAATGCTGAAGATTATGTTAATAACATTTTTGTAATAAGTGAAATTTCTGATAAAGTAACATTAACTAATATTTTAAAAGACAATAAGGAACTTTCACTTGATGGATATTCTAAAGGAGGTAAAGCTACTTTAAAATTAGAAACATTATTAAATGCAGGAACACAAACAGAATATAAAATTAAAGTAGTTGCTAATAGAATTCCTGATAGTACAAAATCTTCTGAAATTACAAATAATTTTGTAATTAAAGTTGGTGAAATGGAAATTGCTAATAAGGATATAAAAAATGTTTTAAAACCAGAAGTAACAAGTTCTAACAATAACGTTAATCAAAATACTGATGGTGAAAACAAAGAAACAACAAACAATAAAGGTGAATATGTAAATTCAGAAAAAGAAATTAAAAATAATAAAAAAGATTTAAAATCAATTTCAGGATATATTTGGAACGATATTAATCTAAATGGTAAGAAAGATTCTGGAGAAGAAGGAATTAAGGATGTTAAAGTAAAACTATTAGATTCAAAAACTAATAAATTTGTTAAAGATTCTAATAATAATGATATTCAAGCAACAACAGATGAAAATGGATTCTATAGTTTTGATTCTATACAAAATGGTGAGTATATTGTAATTTTTGAATATGATACTTCAAAATATGTATTGGCAAAATATAGGGCTGATTTATCTGATGAAACAAATAATTCTAAAGTTATAAATAAAACAATGACTATAGATGGTAAAAATTACACAGTTGGTGCAACAGAAATAATTAAATTAATATCAGATAATATTGCAAATATTAATATG
>CAZHCX010000102.1:0-3468 GCA_964531445.1 uncultured Clostridium sp.
TTGGATTTTTTAAATCAATTTCTTTATGTGCAACATTTAAATCTCCACACATTATAACAGGTTTTGTTTCATTTAATTTTAATAGATATTTTCTTATTTCATCTTCCCATATTTGTCTATAATCAAGTCTTTCTAATTCTCTTTTTGAATTTGGAGTATAAATATCAACCATATAAAATTTTTCAAATTCTAATGTAATAACACGTCCTTCTTTGTCATGTTCTTCAATCCCAATTCCATATTTTACACTTAATGGTTTTTCTTTTGTGAATATTGCAGTTCCAGAATATCCTTTCTTTTCAGCACTATTCCAATAACTTGTATATCCATCAAACTTTAAATCTACTTGTTCTGGTTGACACTTTGTCTCTTGAATACAGAATATATCTGCATCTATTTGTTTAAAAAAGTCTTCAAACCCTTTTGTTAAACACGCTCTTATTCCATTTACATTCCACGATATTAATTTCATAAATATAACCTTCCTTTTATTATCTGACTATGTAAAATTTAAATATTTTTATTTAATAGTTATGATTTATATTTTACTACATATATATCAAAAAGTCAAAAAGAGGAACTCTTAAAAAGAATTCCCCCTTATCTTTATTCTGCAACACTTACTGGTAAATATCTAACACCCCAAGCTAATGCTTCAGCATGTGAATTTACAAATATATCTATTTTATTTCCTTGTATTGCTCCACCTCTGTCTTCAACAGTGTAAGTGTGTCCATTTATATTTAACTTTGTTCCAAATGCAAATTTTCCAGATGCTGCTATTGTTCTACCTGCTGTTGCTTTTGTTCCCATTGCAGTTCTACCTGTCGCTTTACCACAACATTTTGCACATGGACAATATGCTGTTATTTTATAAATTTGTCCATTTACATTAGCGTTTGCTGTTGTTGATGGTGTAGTTCTTGTTAATGCACTAGATCTTGATGTTACATTTTTATTAACATTTACAATCTTATTAACTGGTTGTCTAATTATCGTTTCTGATAATTGTATTTTTTCAATTTCTACTTCGTTTTGATATTTAATCTTATATGTTACTTCTTTTAAACCATTTTTTCCTTGTTGTACAACTTTATTTGTTGTACCTGTTGACGTACCTGCATTGTTCCTTGTAATTGTTTCAAATGGTATTTCAACTTGTTCTGTAACTATTTTTTCTGTAATTGGTGCATAATTATTTAATAACTCATCTAATGTAGTTTCAACACCTTCTTCAGTTACTTTAGCTACTTGTATTTCATTATAAGATTTGTCAACTATTTTTATAACAGTACCTACATTTACTTCTTCTTTAATATCAGGTATTGTTTTTTGATTTTCATTTAAAATTATATTGTTTTCTTCTAATATTTCTTCAACTGTAGGTTTTGCTGTTAATACAGTTAATTCATATCCATTTTGTAAAACTATTTTTACATCCTTTAAGTTTGTACTAACTGCCATTACACCTATTCCTGAAATTAATACTAATATTATACTAACACATATAATTTTCATAATAGAAATTGAAGCTTTTTCTTCATTTTTCATAAATATTAAATACCTCCTTTTGGCATCGACTTTAATTATACTATATTTTGTTAATTTTGTCAAATTTTTGACCTCTTAGAGCCTCAAGCATTGCATTATATTATATGCTGTAACCCCTGAAAATAGAACTAAAAATTTTTTTAAAGTATTGTTAATATTTTTAATTTATGCTAATATTAATATATAGATTATAAAGGAGGAAATTAATATGATAATACTTATTTTAGTAATACTAGCACTAATAATTGCTTTTATAGCAATATATAATGGACTTGTATCTTCAAGAGCAAAAGTTGATAATGCTTGGAGTCAAATTGATGTACAATTACAAAGAAGATTTGACTTAATCCCAAACTTTGTTGAAACTGTAAAAGGATATGCTGCTCATGAATCTCAAACACTTGAAAAAATTGCACAATTAAGAACAGCTTGGGCTAATGCAAAAACAGTTTCAGAAAAGGCTGAATTAGACAATCAACTTTCTGGTGCATTAAAAACAATTATGGCTGTTTCAGAAAATTATCCAGATTTAAAAGCAAATCAAAATTTTTCAGATCTTTCAAATGAATTAAAAAATACTGAAAACAAAATTTCTTTTTCTAGACAATTTTACAATGATACAGTTACAATGTACAACCAAAAATTACTAATGTTCCCTTCTAACATTATCGCTAATATGTTTAATTTCACACCACGTGATTTATTCAAAATTGATAATGCAGAAGCAAGACAAAACGTTAAAGTTGACTTTGGAAAATAAAATAATAAAAAAGCGAGATAAACTCGCTTTTTTATTATTTTATTTTAAATATTCTTTTCGTATTTTCAACAGTCATTTTCTTTACAATTTCTATATCAATTCCTTTTGCGCTAGCAATTTTTTCTGCTACAAATTTTACATTTATTGGTGTATTTCTTGTTCCTCTAACCGGTTCAGGAGCAAGATATGGACTATCTGTTTCAATTAAAATTCTATCATTAGGAACTAAATTTATCATTTCAACTGCATTTTTTGCACTTTTAAATGTTATAGGACCTGCAAAAGAAATATAAAAACCAAGTTTTAAAGCTTCTTTTATTAATTCTCTATTCTGCGGACAGCAATGGAATACACCTTTGTTTAAAACCTCATTTTCTTTTAAAATTTGTAATGTATCCATAATAGCCTCTCTAGTATGAATTACTATTGGTAAATCAAGTTCATTAGCAATTTTTATTTGTTCAATAAATGCTAATTTTTGTAATTCCTTATTATCAGTATTCCAGTAATAATCCAATCCAATTTCTCCTATTGCTAAAACTTTTTTACTATTTTTAGCAATTGTTTTAATTTCATCCAATTGTTTCCACAGTTCTTGCTCAGATTGTGGAATATCATTAGGAGAAACACCTGCAGTTGTGTAAATAAATTCATATTTATTCGCAATCTCTATTGCTTTTTTTGAACTTTGTACACTATATCCAGCTGTAATAAAATTTGTTGTACCCGCTTCATATATTTCTTTAATAATTTTATCTCTATCTTCTTCAAACTTTTCATCATTTAAATGACTATGACTATCAAAAAATCCCATAATATGCCTTTCATTATTTATATAATATAACAACATTTGCAGTTGCATAAGATTTACAATGTGAAATACTTATATCAATATTTTCAATATTAGAATTATCTATATTATAAATATTTATTTTTGGTCTTCCATTTACATCATTTTCAACTTCAAAATCTTTCCAAGTAACTGAATATTTATCCTTCAATTGTCCAGAAATAGCTTTAAATACTGCTTCTTTTGCTGCAAATCTTGCTGCATAATGTTGGTATTTTTGTTTATTTTTAGACTCACAATATTCAATTTCTTTTTCTGTAAAAACTCTTCTTAAAAAAGCATCTCCTGTATTTTCTATACTTTCTTT
>CAZHCX010000103.1:0-3385 GCA_964531445.1 uncultured Clostridium sp.
AAATACAACTAAAAAAATAAAAATATGCACAAAATGTCATCATGAAGGCAAATGCTTAAAAGGTGATAAAAATGACAAATGTGATTGTTATATAGATGACAAAAATGAATGTGATAAATTTCCAAAAGATAATGATTTATACGAATAATTAATATTATAGAAGTCAATTAGTATCCTTACTTTTGGCTTCTTTTATTATTGTATAAATTTCATGTAATGCAACAATTACAAGAAAAACACCAAATAAAACTCTTAATTTTTTCACATCAGTGTTAATTGCAAAATTAGCTCCAACTATTGCACCAAGAACACCAAAAATAGAAACAATAATAGCAGTGTCCATATTTATGTTTTTATTTTTTATATTTACAATAATTGCAACAATTGAAGTTGGAATAAAAAATATTAAATTCGTCGCTTGCGCTACATGTTGATCAATTTGATTTACAAAAGTTAATAAAAAAATTAGTATTGTTCCACCACCCATACCTGTACCACTTATAATACCTGAAACAATTCCTATTAAAATTTCTTTCATCCATTTTCCCCATTTTTTATACTATTAATTTAATATCATTTTATATGACACATACATTAAAAACAAAGTAAAAACAATTTTTAAGATTCTCTCCGGCACCTTCTTTAATAATTCAGCCCCTATATAACCACCTATTGCTCCTCCAATTCCACACAATATAGAAATTTTCCAATCAATTAAATTTCCTTTATAATAAAATATACTACTAGTTAGCACCATTGGAAGTATACAAAAAACAGATGTCCCTCTAGATTTTTGAGAATCCATTTTTAATAAATACATAAACGCTGGTACTAAAATAAGTCCACCACCAGTAGAGAAAAAACCGACATATTATACCAGCCAAAAAACCAATTATCATTTGCTTTATATATTTTTTTAACATAATAAAAAACCTACTTTATAAATAGGTTTTCCATTTTTATTATTTTTAATCAATATTTTCATCTTTAATATAATATTTTGTTCCTAACATTTTATCTGGTAAATATTGTTGTTCAACCCAATGTCCTGGAAAATCATGAGGATATAAATATCCTACGTGATATCCTAAATCTTCCATTCCTTTTGCAGGTGCATTTCTTATATGCATTGGAATTGTTCCTGTATCTTTATTTTGAACATCTTCTAATGCTGAATTTATTGCATTGTAACTTGCATTTGATTTTTTTGAAGTTGCAACATATATTGCAGCTTCTGCAAGTATTATTCTAGCTTCTGGCATTCCAACTAAATGAACAGCTTGCATTGCAGCATTTGCTACAACCAATGCATTAGGATTTGCCATGCCAACATCTTCTGATGCACAAATTACAATTCTACGTGCTAAAAACATTGGATCTTCTCCACCAGCAATTGCTCTTGCTAAATAAAAAGTTGTAGCATCAGCATCTGACCCTCTCATTGATTTTATAAACGCACTTATATTATCATAATGAGAATCTCCCTTTTTATCAAATATAGCTTTTCTTGATTGCACACAATTTTTTATAACTTCATCTGTTATATGAATAAAGCCATCAGATTCCATATTAGTAGTTAAAACTGCAATTTCTAATCCATTTAGTGCTGTTCTAACATCCCCATTTGAAATATTAGCTAATTTTCTTAAAGTTTCATCTTCTACCTTTATGCTATACTCACCTAATCCATCTTTTCTTGTTAATGAATTTTTTAAAATTGTATAAATATTTTCTTCCGTTAAAGGTTCTAATTTTATTACCATTGACCTTGAAATAAGCGCTTTATTTACCTCAAAATAAGGGTTCTCTGTTGTAGCTCCAATTAAAATTATTAATCCATTTTCTACATAAGGAAGTAATGCATCTTGTTGTAATTTATTAAATCTATGAATCTCGTCTATGAATAAAATACTTTTTCCAGTTGGGTTAATCATAAAATTCTTAGTCTCTTCAATTACTCTTTTTATATCAGAAACACCAGCAGTTACAGCATTAATTTTATAAAATTTATATTTTGTAGTCTCACTTATAACCTTTGCTAAAGATGTTTTTCCACATCCTGGAGGTCCAAATAATATTATACTTGATAATCTATCTGCTTTAATTGTTCTATATAAAATTTTATCTTTACCTAAAACATGTTCTTGTCCAACATATTCATCTAAACTTTTAGGTCTCATTCTATATGCTAGTGGTTCATTCATCTATTTTATATTCCTTTCACTATATTATTTTCCAAGTATTGTTAATCCTTTTCTTATTAATTCTTCTGTAGACATACCATCTTTTGCTAATTTATCAAATGCTTTTTCAATTTCTTTCTTATTATATCCAAGAACTTGAAGAGCTGCCATAGCTTCATTAACTTTTTCTTCTTGTTCAATACGTTCTTCTAATTTTGTTTTAACTTCTTTTGTACCTTTTGTTGCTTTTGTTAATTCTTGTACTTGTTGTTCTTTCTTCATTTTATCTTTTAATTCTAGTATTATTCTTTGTGCAGATTTTGCACCAATTCCAGGTATTTGTGTTAATGTTTTTACATCTTCTGATATTATAGCTAATGCAAAATCAGTTGGATCACATACATCAAGCATTGCTATTGCCGTTTTTGCACCTATTCCACTTACTGATATTAATAATTCAAACATTCTTAATTCTTCTAAACTTGTAAATCCAAATATACTAATATCATCTTCTCTTACTTTATAAAATGTATGTACTTTTACTACTTCTCCAATATTTCCTAATTTTTCTATTCCTGATTCTGACATAAATACTTTGTACCCAAGTCCCCCAACATCAATTACAATGTACCCTGTCATTTTCATCTCTAGTGTTCCTTTTATATATGCTAACATAATTTTCTCCTTTTTTGTTTTGGTTTATTATATAAGTTTACAAATTAAAAGTCAATAGTTTTTGCAAATTTTTGTTTGGATTAATGATTTAAAGGTTACAGTTAGATACTATATAAAATTGATTTATCAAAGTTTAATATATATTTTGAAAGATTGAGTTCGACCATACAAACTCACTAGTATTTATATTTAGAGTGTGTAGCATTAATTGGAAATTTGAGTATCTAAAACGCCTTGGAGAACGGAAATCAAAAAAATATATATTAAACTTTCATTTTGCAATACATATATTTACTTAACTATAACTAAAATTTGCAAAAACTAAAAAAATTTAGTACAATAAGAAAAAAAACAAAAGTACAAATACTCTTGGATATAAAAGGAAGTAAAAATGGATATTAACGAAAAATTTATGAAAGAAGCTTTAAAAGAAGCAAAAAAAGCATATAACAAACTAGAAGTACCAGTAGGCGCAGTAATTGTAAAAGATGGAAAAATAATTGCAAGAGCACACAATTTAAAAGAAA
>CAZHCX010000104.1:0-3353 GCA_964531445.1 uncultured Clostridium sp.
AGTGACCGTGTACACCTGCACCTCTAATACCAGTTCTTGCGGTATCGAAGTATTCGGTTTCTAAGAGTGTTTTTGAGAGTTTTTCTAAATCTCTTTCTCTTGCTTCCACTACTTGTCTTCCGGATAATGTACCGGTATCGATTCCTCTGAATCTGGATAAGTATGATCTAGCTCTTAAGAAAGGTTGAGCTGGAGCAAAGTACATGGAGTCTACGAATTGGATGTATCTAATCCTGTCTCCTGCTTTTGCACCGTCGATAGGTGCTACTAATTCTCTTACACTGTCATCAGGCTCGTCCATTTCATCTAATGGTGGGTGAACTGATTTGTATTCTTCACCTGGAGCTTTGTGACCTAATATTTTTACTACGTCTTCATCAGAAATTTCTCTTAACTTTTCTAACTCGTATTCTGGGTTAGTGAAGTTTCTTCTGTTTTGAGCAACCTGAGAAGTACCTGGATAAATTTGTACCATAATTATGCATCTCCTAATGCTAATTTAACTTTTCTAATTATTTCATCTAATTTGTCCTGTGAAATTGTTTGTCCTCGGATAACCCCTGTAACAATATCATCGATAGTTCCTGCAGTTTTAATATTGCCATCATCAGGCATGACTTTTGAAGTTTTTACACCAATTTTAGCAAAATCTTCACAGTCAACTGGTGACTCACAAATAATAATACAGTGTTTATTGACGTTCCTTAGTATTAATCTTGCTTTGTAAGTAATATGATTTGCAACACCTCCAAGGTGGACTACAAGCAATTTGAAGTTTTTCATTTGTTCCACTTCCTTGTCGGTAAGCCCGAACAAGGTCCCACCTGAAGCTGGAGAATCATGAGGAACACCAGCACCAGCATTTAAAACCATAGTACTTGTTAAAACATTAGCTTCACGTAAACCAAAAGTAATTTCACAAACAGGTTTAGTAATGTGTCTACGTCCCGGAGACATAGCTACTGCACATACGTCAGTACCACATTCAGCAAAAGTCCCCCTTTGAGCAAGACTTCCGCCTTTTCCCATACCGCTTGTTTCCCTACAATCAACTACGTGAGTACAACGTCCTATCATATTAATCAAGAGTATCCTTTTTAATAATTTTCACATGGTCTTCAAAACTTGAATATTGATCAGTCATTCCAACTAACTCATCTGGTAAATCAATATTACCATATTTAATTCTATCAGAAACAGTTGGTTCCTTTCTGATATAATTAGTTCTAGATTGGTTTATATCAAAACCATAGGGAATATCCTTTTTGCAGACTTCCTCTATTTCTTTTATAGTAGATTCCATTGATAACTCAACAAAAATTCTACCTGTTTTAACTTGCAAAGCTACATCTTCACCATTTACAGTGATTACTCTACGTTCACGATATTGTGGAGGTAAAGTCTCTTCTGTTTTAGGGAATCTTGGACCATGAATAACAGTCCTTTTTACATCATCTATAGCTTCTAAGTCATTCAACAACTTTTCAGTTGTATCGCTTCCAAGAACTCTATGAGGAAATATTTCAATATCCATAGTAAAAACCCAAATTAGATTTGTTTAAATTAATTAGATGTCACCTTTAATTTCTTCAGCTGCTTCTGCAACAGCGTTGATAGGTTCTCTAAATTCATCAATTTGACTGTATACTTCTTTAATTAAACCAGAAGTTGCTTCTGGTGAAAAGAGTTGTGTTCCTGCATCTAAGGACATAGCAGCAGCTACACAAGGGATACAGAATCCTTTACTGTGTCTGGTTACAACGTGGTTACCGTTGAATAAACCAGGACCTCCTCCTCCGTAAATGGAGTGAGAGAAGAATGAGAATCCTACAGCTACACCTTCTGCTCTACCATAGTCGATACTTGGTAAACCAGTAGCGAATTCAATGTTGTCGTTGAAGTATAATAAAGTAGATGGTACACCTTGAGCAGCACGAGCAGCACCGATGTTAACCATGGTTGCAGCTACAGCACCAGCAGCAGCATATGCGTTCCATTTAGCTGCGTCGTCAGTGTTGTAAATAGAGAAGTCAGTTAAATCTTTTTGAGGAGCGATAACTCCGTCAGCTTCTGCACGAGCAATAGTGCCTTGTACAATACTACCAACAGTACCTTCTTCTGCATTGTCTTTTACTAAATCCATTACTAAATTATCAGCATTTAAACCTTGGTAAGCTAAACCTAATAAGTGTAATCTTTCATAAGTACCTACTGCATCACCCATTTCAAACATAGCAGTTTGTTCGAAGATTGATGCTAATGCGGTTGCTTGGAAAGTGTTTTTCAAAGTAGCAGCAGCGAAGTCGTTTGCTTTAACGTTTCTTAATCCGTAACCTGCACCTTCGAGTTTTTGTGGAATGTCTAACATGGTTGCAATGTTAGATCCTTTGTAATCTACAGATTGTGGGTATCTACCTAATACTGCAGCTTTTACGAAGTTTGCGTCGTAAATACTTACATCACATACATCGATAACAGATTGTACTAATGCAGTTGCAGTTGATAAAGGAGCAACAGAGTATTCAGCAGCAACGTCAATTCTTTGAGTTGGTACTTGTACTAATAACCTTTTTCCTCCGGAAATTGGTTCTACAGTAGTATCATCATCTGCAGAGATTTGGATAATTCCTTTCATTTTGTCTGCGAGTGCTTCTGCGTTGTCAACAATAGCGAGATCTAATTCTCTTCCTAAAATTCTAGATTTGTCTCCACCAACAGATGCTGTTTTTAAAGATTTTTCGAGTCCTTCTAAGTTTACTGCAACAGTTCTTTTAACACCTTTTACGATGTTTTGGATTGCAGGGTTTCTAATTGGACTTATAGCTTCGATTGGTACGTCAGATGCAATTTCATTGCCTCTATCATCGAATAAATCGATTTTATCATCAAACTTTGCCATTTTTTCCCTCCTAAATAAATAGAGTTTAACTAATATACCACTCTCAATGGTTACAATTTTTCACCAAATTGAGTAAAGCTACAAAGCAAGTTATTGCAAATAGCCAGCCATATGGTATACAAATTTATCTTTAATTAAGATATAATATAAAGATTACCCTCAGAAATTTTTAGAAAAGTTTATAAAGAATAATATCTCAAAAGCGATTTAAGAAAAAAGGGATGAAAAGTAATACTTTTAAAAATTAATTTAATTTAGTTAAAATAAATATAAATAATAAATTTAAATTAATTTAATTAAAAATTAAGTATTATAATTTAAATTTAATTATAAATAATAAATTATAAGATTTAGGATAAACTAATAAATTTAAAAAATTAATACTTTTATTAATGTTTGTAATAAATAATACTTTTTTTAATACTTTTTCAAGACACATCTATTTATATAATAC
>CAZHCX010000105.1:0-3301 GCA_964531445.1 uncultured Clostridium sp.
TTTGTCAATTAATTTTCTAAATTTGTTAAATTTATATACGATTAAGTAAATACATCGCAATCTGGTTTTGCTCTTTATTATTCATTTCCATTATTTTAGCCATTACAAATAAGATTGAAGGATATTTTCTCATATTTACATAGCTTACTGAATACTCATTATCAATTTCTTTTAACTTCTTATCAAATACACTATGTATATGTGCTTTATTATAATTTAGCTTTGTATATGCACTTTAGCTCATACATACTCCAAGTCTTAACTTATTTTTTAAATCCATATTTTTTATTATAGCTATAATATCACTTACCTTTTTATCTTCCATAGTAAATTTCCTCCTAATTCAAATTATAATCATTCTTCTTTTTCCCCTTTTTAGCTTGTATTTCAGCTAATTCTTCATTAGTTAATACTTTTCTTGTTGGATTATGAACTATATCTGCATCACTATTATCAAAGATACCGCTATTTATTAGGTCATCAGCAACTATTGTATAACTTCTTTTATCTTCTGGAACTTTCTCAAAATCTTCATCAAATACCTTGATTTGAAATCTTTTAATTAACCTTCTCCAAAAGTTTTTAAACTTACTTAATTCAGTTTTAACTTTATTTAAAACACTTTCTAATTTATTGATTTTTTCATCCTTATACTCTATTGTTTCTTTTAATTCAACAATTGTTTTATCCTTTTCAGTATTACTATTATAAAGTCTATCTCTCTCATTTTCTAAATTTCTATAATTTTTCTCAACCTTATCAATAATAATATTTAAGTCATTAACACCTTTTATACTTTTAGTAGTATCTTTTACTTCTTCTGTGTAATTTAAGACTTTATCAATATTCTCGTTTGAAATAAGCTTATTATTTTTATCAAGTAACGGTGATTTTAGATTATTAAGAATCTCTTTAATCTCTTGCGTTTTTATATCTAAGTTATCGCTTTTGCTATTAGCCTCTTTTAATCTCTTTGTATTCTTTTCTTGTTCTCTTTTTAATTCACTATAACCACCCATATCATTAACATTAATATCTCGATTTCTGCCTTTTTGTTTTTTCTTTAATGTTGCATTTTGCTCATAAACTTCATTAAATTTTTCGATACAATATTTTCTCATTTTATCTTGAATCTCTTTTAATGAAGCTTTTGTAAATATTTGAGATTTAGCAACTTGCTTCTTCATTCCGTTCTTATAACCATCTTTTACAGGTACTCCAACTAGGTGCATATGCGGTGATGTTTCATCATAATGTACTACTGCATTTGCTACTTTAAATGCAGGTACAACTTCCACAAATTTATAAATCTGGTCTTTATAAACTTCTGTCATTTGCTTTTTATATTCCATTGTTTTATCATTCCAAAAGTCCATATCACCAAGTTCTATTATAAGTTCACAAGCCAAATCATGTTTGCTATCTTTAGATATATGTGTAAAGTAATCTCCTATTCGTCTGTCTTTTCTTACTTTATTATCATACTCAATTTGTGCTTCTTGAAATTCTTGCAAATACACATTCTTTACATCTTGATACAAATCATTTGTACCATAAACAACTTCAATATCTTCTACTTTTTTATCGTAATCTCTCAAATTATGCTTATTAACTTTTGACAATTGCTGACTATTTTGTATAGCATTATTACTTAATGAAGCTGTATCAGATGGATTATTTTTTGCTACTCTTTTACCTAGCTTTGATCTATTTTTATCGCTACCTAAATGAATAGAATATGCCAGTTCTTGCATAGTAAATTGCTCCTTTCTATGAAAATACTTCGTAGGATTTTCTAAAAAAGCTTCTTTGAATATGCTAAGAATTAGCGAATATATAAATAAAATTTGCCGTGCTTTATGCAAATTTTATTTAGATATTTTTCATCAAAACGCCTTGTAAAATGAAATTTTACACTTGATTTTCGATTAAGAAAATCATTCGTTTTTGATGAAAAGATAGCTAATTCTATGCCTCGCAGAGCCCCCGAGTTTTGATAGAATGTCAAAACTCATAGGGGAGAATGCTTTAGTTAAGTACACTAAAATCATTCTCCCCTTAAAATAAGTTATTTCAATATTAAGCTGTTTTTCTATTTAATATTTTATTAATTGTTATTTCAATATCATTCATACTTACTGGAAAAGATATTATACCCACACCTCTATAATATATATCTATTTCTTGTGTTTTCTTACCATCTATTTTTTCTTGTTGATGAATTACTATCTTTTCAATTAATTCATTTAATATTTCAGCTGTAAGATGGTTTACTTCAGTATATTTTTTTATATTAGATATAAATTGAGTTACATCAATATCTTTCTTTTCAGTATCTTCAATATCTTTTGATAATTGTTCAATTTTAAGCTTTAATTCTTGTTGCTCCTTATCATAGTTAAAAGATAAGTTTCTAAATCTATCATCTGAAATCTTTCCAGATACATTATCTTCATAAATATGCATAAATAAATTATCAATTTCAATTACTCTGTTTTTAGCCTTTTCGAGTTCTCTCTTGCTTTTAGAGATTTTCTTTATTTCATCCTGTGTAGATTTTGCAAGTTGCTCTTTAATGAATAAATCTTCATAATCTTTTATATAAGAAACAACTCTTTGAATATTCTCTAAAACAATAATTTGTAATACTTCATCTGAGATATAATGAGAAGTACAAGCTGAAGTATCATGTTTATAACTTGAACATCTATAATGGTCTTTAGCTTTTAAATCTACAACAGGTGATTGAAAATACATCTTTTTACCACAATCATTACAAAATAGTAATCCAGAGAATATACTTTTCTTGCCTGATTTTGCACGTTTTTGTCTGTTATTTCTTAATTGTTTTGCAATATTCCAAGTATATTCATCTATAATTGGCTCGTGAGTATTTTTAAATATTTTTCTATCTTCTTTTGGAAGAGTAACTCTAGTCTTATCTTTATAAGAGCGAGTAGTAGATTTAAAATTTACAGTATCTCCAATATATTCTTGTCTATCTAAAATACCAGCTACTGTTGTTCCACACCATTTATATTGATATTCTTGATTAGTTGAGTTTGTACTAATACTTGCATTATATTCAGATGGAGTTAATACTTTTCTTTCTCTTAAAATTCTAGCAATTTCAAAAGTTCCATGTCCTTGAATAAACAGATTAAATATTTCTTTTACAACTTCTGCAGAAGTTTCATCTACTAACCATTTTGTTTTATCGTTTTCATCTTTTTTATAGCCATAAGGCACATTGTTAGCAAGTGAAATTCCTGATTCTCCTTTATTTTTAAGAACTGCTCTA
>CAZHCX010000106.1:0-3235 GCA_964531445.1 uncultured Clostridium sp.
CTATGACGCAGAGCTTTGGAAAATTGTCTATCACTTTTTTCTGGCGGCGCGGATGGGAATTATCAAACCTTTTGTCGCCGCAGTGAACGATCAGCGTTCCTCTGCCCTGCAAATAATCGTACACCTCAAACAGCCGTTTATCATCGGTATTGAAGCCCTGTGTATCAGGGTGCAGCTTTACGCCCAAAAGACCTGACCGCAGGATGTATTCCGCTTCTTCGGACATTGTTGCGCTGTCGGGGTGAAGCGTTCCGAAGCCGTGAAATTCGGCGTGAGCGTTCACCTCGTCACGGATAAAGGTGTTGATATGCCGCGCCTGTTCGGGTCTGGTAGCAACCGGCAGAAGAACAAATCCGTTAATGCCTGCGCTTTTCCCTTCTTTGAGCAACGCTTCACTTGTACCCAAACAGGCAGGCGTGATCCCGTAGAAACCGCCTGTGGCATTTGTCGCCTTCTCCGCGATTTTATCGGGATAGATGTGCGCGTGAAAATCAATGATCCTCATTTTGATCCCGCCTGCTCGTAAAGATGTTTGGAAAAATACCGGTCGCCGCGGTCGGGAAGAATAATAACTATATTTCCTCTCGCACCGCTGTTGACAAGTTTTTTTGCCGCAGCCAGTGCCGCGCCCGAGGAAGAGCCGGCAAAGATGCCTTCCTTTAACGCAAGCTCGCGCGCTCCGTCAAACGCCTCTGCGTCGGTCATTTTGACCACCCTGTCAACAAGCGACATATCCATGGTGTCGGCTATAAAGTCATTGCCGATGCCCTCGATATCGTAATCGCCGTGCTCGCCGCCTCCCATAGTGGAGCCGATGGGGTCGGCAAGCACGCCTGTAATGTTTTTGTTTTTCTCTTTCAAAAATCTGACAACGCCGGAATAGGTGCCGCCGCTGCCTGCGCCTGCGACGAGGTAATCAATGTTTCCGTTTAAGTCCTCGTAAATCTCTCTGCCGGTGGTTTCGTAATGCGCCTGCGGATTCGCCTGATTTTTGAACTGTTCAAGCGTGACCGCGCCGGGAATGGAGCGGCGTATTTCCTCTGCCTTGTCCCATGCGCCCAGCATACCGCCCTCACGGGGAGTATTGATGATCTCAGCCCCCAAAGCGCGCAGGAGCGTCTGCTTTTCTTCGGAAAACTTGGTGGGCACGACAAACACGATTTTGTAGCCCTTGTTCAGCGCGGCAAAGGCGATCCCGAGACCTGTATTTCCTGCCGTAGCCTCGACGATCGTGCCGCCCTTTTTTAGGATACCGCGTTTTTCGGCGTCCTCGATCATATATTTTCCGATCCTGTCCTTAACGCTTCCCGAAGGATTGTACAGCTCTAATTTTGCATAAAGATTTGCTCCGTCAGGCAAATCAAGGTGGTTCAGCTTTACAAGCGGAGTGTTTCCGATCAACTGCTGCATATCGTGATAGAGTGCCATGTTTATTCCTCGCTTTCCGCTATTGCCCGGTCCAAATCGGCAAGAATGTCGTCAATGCTCTCGATGCCGACGGACAGTCTGATCAAGCCGTCGGTAATGCCTATCCTTTGGCGCACCTCGTAAGGGATCGCGGCGTGCGTCATGCTGGCAGGGTGGCATACAAGGCTTTCCACGCCGCCGAGACTCTCCGCAAGCGCGACGAGCCTTAGCGACTTGAAGAATTTTTTGATATTGTAGTTTTCGTACAGCTCAAAGGAGATCATCGCGCCGCCGTTTTTCGCTTGCCGCTTGTTGATCTCGTAGCCCTGTGCGCCGGGAAGTCCGGGGTAATAGACCTTTTTGACAGCCTTATGGTTTTGCAAAAATCCAGCCGCTTTTTCGGCGTTTTCTACATGGCGGTCAAGGCGAACGCCGAGCGTCTTGATACCTCTGATAAGCAAAAAGCTGTCGAAGGGTCCCGGCACGCCGCCTGTTGAATTCTGGATAAAGGCAAGCCTTTGCGCGAGCGCATCATCGTTGACAACAACCAAGCCTGCCACCACGTCGCTGTGACCGCCGAGGTATTTTGTCGCGCTGTGAATAACGATATCAACACCCAGCCCGATCGGTCTTTGAAGATACGGCGTCATAAAGGTATTGTCAACAATCGAAAGGATACCATGCTTTTTTGCCAGAGCCGCGACCGCAGCGAGGTCTGTGACCGTCAACAGAGGATTTGCCGGGCTTTCGACGAGGATCGCCTTGACCTCGGGGGTGATTTTACTTTCCAGCGCGGCTAAATCGGTGGTGTCCTCGATCGAATAGCCGATGTTAAAATGACTGAACACCTTGTCGAGCACACGGAAGGTGCCGCCGTAAACATTGCTTGAAATCAGAACCTTATCGCCCGATTCAAACAAGCTGAGTACCGCCGTGATCGCCGCCATACCGGAACCGAAGGCAAAGCCTGCCGTTCCGCCCTCAAGCTCCGCGATAAGTGCTTCAAGCGCAGCGCGGGTCGGATTGCCCGTGCGCGAATACTCCCACTTAAACTCCTCGCCCAAGCCGGTCTGCCGATAGGTCGAGGTCTGATAGATCGGGACATTGACTGCTCCCGTGAATTCGTCTGTGGATATTCCGCCGTGAATCAGCGCAGAATCGATATATTTATAATTTGCCATAATGATTACTCCTTATAATCCAAATCATTTTCATTCCAATTTTTCAAAACAGAGAGCATATCTCTTGCCGTTTGCTTTGCTGCGTCCAAATCATGCTCGGCGTAGTTTCCGCACTCTGCACGTTTGCTTCCGGGTATTTCACCCTCAAAGCCCGATATATATTCAAGGCTGTCGCGCACCAGACGGATAGCGCGTTCATTTGATACTCTGTCTCTGACAAGCAGGTAAAAACCTGTGCGGCAGCCCATCGGCCCGACATATACAACATCATTGGACACATTGCTGTTTCGCGCGTAAGTGGCAAACAAATGCTCAATTGTGTGAAGCTCGCCGTTGCCGAGATAGTCTCCGCCGTTCGGTTTTTTCATTCTGACGTCATACGTCACAACGTCTCCGTCAACGCGCGAAAGATACATTCCTTTTTCCAGTTTGTCGTGATTGACGGTGAAGCTAGCTATTTTTTTCATTATGCGACCCCCTTGGCGAATTTTTTGATCACAGCAGCTAAATCCGTTCTCTCCCACGGTAAATCGAGGTCGTCTCTTCCGAAATGTCCGTAGGAAGCAGTTTGCGCGTAAATGGGTCTTTGTAAATCAAATCTTTCAATTATCTTTGACGGGCGCAAATCAACAAGTCTTGTAATCAGC
>CAZHCX010000107.1:0-3214 GCA_964531445.1 uncultured Clostridium sp.
AAATCTAGCAAACATAAAAAATAACAGATAATTTCTTATCTGCTATTTATGGCTCCTCAGTTCGGAGCTGTATCGGAATTAGCAAACCCTTGTGTCAAGCCTATCTTCTTATATGTGATTCAATTTCGTGGCTAATTTTGTGGCTAATTTTTTTCAAATTATAACAAACATTAGCAAATTATGACTCACTTTGTGTAATATTTCCCTACTTAATTGGTATTTTAAAAAATATTATTACCAATTTCGAAAAAAATTACTTATATAGTGTATTGACACAACAGCCAATTTATGTTAATATTCTTCTAACATTTTAATTTAACCTAAATTTTATAATTATTTAAAGGAGTTAAAGTATTATGTTGAAAATTTATGATTTAAAAGAAAATCCCAAGTATATTGAAGAGATTTCAATATTAACGCAAAAAGAGTGGGGTGAAAAAAGTCTCTCACAAGAAGATTTCAATTTAAGAATTAAACAAAAAAATTCAAAAATAAAATCTAATCTTAATAATTTTAATTATTGTAAATTAATTTTACTCGAAGATAATATTTTAATCGGTTTTATATCAATTTTTCCAAATGATTGTGAAGAAAGACAAGACTTATCTCCTTGGTATGCTACAATGTATGTAAAAGAAGAATATCGTGGAAAAGGTTATTCTAAAATTTTAAATGATGCAATTATTGCAGAAGCACGAAAAAGAAATTTCAAAAAATTATACTTAAAGTCAGATTTAGAAAACTATTATGAAAAATTTGGTGCAAAATATATTGAAACTTTAAAAAATGGAGAAAAACTATATTATATTGATATTCCAACAAATAGAATTTCAATTATAGGTGGCTCTGGAAGTGGCAAAAGTACATTAGCTACTATTCTTTCCAAAGAATTAAATATACCAGCTATTCATTTAGATGCAATTAATTATAATGCCAATTGGGTTGAAATTGACAGAAATAAAAGAGATGCCATAATTGAAGCAAAATCAAAAGAAGATAAATGGATTATTGATGGAAACTACAATAAAACATTAAAAGAAAGGCTTGATAAAGCTGACTTAGTAATATGGCTTGATTATTCAAGTTTTGCACATATAAGAGGCGTTTTAAAAAGAATAATAAAAAACTACAATAAAGAAAAGGACGAATTACCTGGATGTAAAGAACGATTTAATTTAACCTTTATAAAATATGTAATTTCATATAATAAAAAGAAAAGACCTGAAGTTCAAAAATTATTAAGTGAATACTCTGACAATAAAATCTTAATTTTTAAAAAGCAAAAAGATTTAAATAATTGGTTGAAAAAATTCACAAGAAATGAAAATATATTAGAAAAACTGGTATAAAATTATACCAGTTTTTGTTCTAAATCTATTAATTTATGCTATCTAAATAAGTTTTAATAAACATGGCGAAGGTATCTTTTATATTACAGTATTTTTTCTATTTTTTTAAGTGAAATTGGTCCATTACGTAAAATTTTTATTTCATTTGAAGTGCAATCTACTATTGTACTTGCTTCACCATAATTAACTTTTCCTTCTAACATTCCATCCAATAATGGGCAAGCTTTTTCTATATCATCAAAATTATTACATATTGGTTCACCACTTTTATTCGCACTTGTCATAAATAATGGACTTCCAACTTTTTCTATTATTTCTTTTAAAACATCTGAGGTTGCCATTCTTATTGCAATTGTATCTTTTCCATTTGTTACATAATCAGGCAAATCTTTATTTTTCTTTAATACCAACGTTATTGGACCTGGCATAAATGCTTTAATAATTTTTTCTGCATTTTTATTTACAATTGCAATGCTTTTTATTTGTTCAATATTTGCACACATAACTGGAAATGCTTTTTCATTTGGTCTATTTTTTACTACTACTAATTTATCATGTGCTTCTTGTGAACTTATTCTAGCACATACACCATATACTGTATCTGTTGGGACACTAATTACTCCATCATTTTTTAAGATTTTTACTAATTCATCAATTTCGTTTTGTTTATATCTTTTTATCATTTAATTTTCCTCTTTTCATTTATACATTATATATTAAAAATAATAATAATTCAAGTATATTTGCTTTATGTCAATTAATGTGATATAATATATTCACGTTAAAGTTTTATACAACCTAAGGAGGGGTTACAATGAATATTAAAATTTTAAGTTCTTTGACAATTGAAGCTGAAAAGCGGAATAGCACATTAATTATTGGCACACATAATGGTATATTCCATTCTGATGAGGTTCTTGCATGTGCTATTTTATGTTTAGCTAATACTGATAAATCAATACTTATATTACGTTCGCGGGATTTAGAAATGCTTAATACCTGTGATATATGTGTTGATATTGGTGGTGAAGAGTTTGATCATCATCAAGCTGGTTTTAGTAAATCACGAAAAAATGGTATTAAATATGCAAGTGCAGGGTTAATTTGGAAAGCATTTGGTATGGAATTAATTTGCAAATTAATAAAACAATACTTTACAAATATAAACTTGAACATGAATGAAATATTTAACTCATTCGATGAATCCTTTATATCTCCAGTAGATTGTGAGGATAATGGCATATCGACAGCAACACACTGTTTTAGTTTTATATCATCATTCTTGCCCTTAATGATGTATATTTCGTTTCATTTTAATTATTATATTTGCATCTTCCGATTTCATACTCTTCCTCCTCAAATGTTTTATTTACATCCTTTCTGGTGCTGAAAATCCCAACAAATCTATACCAATTTCTAGTACACGTTTAACCAATATTATTAATTCAATATGAGCTTCTGCCTCTTCTTTTTTTTCTTTTAATATTTTTGTATTATTATAGAATAAATTAAATTCAGTTGCTAATTTATACAAATAACTGCATATTTTATATGGAGCATTTTCAATATACGCTTGTTCTATCATTTGGTTGAATTGTGAAATAAATAACATAATATTTCTTTCTACATTTGAACCTGGTATAGATATTTTGCCTTTATCAAAATTTGGATTATTCTCTTTATATTTATTTATAATTGATTTTATTCTAACTATTGTATAAATAATATATGGACCAGTATCTCCTTCTAATGAAGTAAACTTGTCTATATCAAAAATATAATCTTTTGATATTTGGTTTGATAAATCAGCATATTTCAAGGCAGCTAAACCAACTATTTTGGAAATTTCATTTTTTTCTTTCTCA
>CAZHCX010000108.1:0-3198 GCA_964531445.1 uncultured Clostridium sp.
TTGCTGCATTTTCAATTAATTTTTTTACTGTATCTGTTGGTTTTGCACCATTTTTGATCCATGTTGCAACTTTTTCGTTATCTAAAACTATTGTTGATGGTTTTGTCATTGGATCATATGTTCCTATTTTTTCAATGATTTTTCCATCTCTTGGAGATTTAGAATCTGCAACTACTATGTGATAGAAAGGAGCTTTTTTCTTTCCTTCTCTTTGTAATCTAATTTTTACCATTTTATTTTCACCTCCCGGGATTTAGGGACGGTCCTTTTTTTCCCTTCTAGAAGGGATTGAGGGACAGTCCTCTGAATATTTATAAATTTAAAAAATAAATAACTAATTAAAACTTGAAATTTTTAAGTGAGTTTTCGTCAATACCATTCATAAGTTTTTTCATTCCACCATTTGATTTCATTTGCTTCATCATTTTTTGTGTCATCTCATAAGATTTTATGAATTTATTTACATCTTGAACTGTAGTTCCACTACCTTTTGCTATTCTTATTCTACGACTTGCATTTAAAAGTTTTGTATTTCTTTTTTCTTTTTTAGTCATTGAACAAATTATAGCTTCAATTTTGTTAAATTCTTTATCATCTACTTTGATGTCTTTTAATTGATTCATTCCTGGAATTAGCTTAAGTAGTGATGAAAATGATCCCATTTTTCTTACTTGTCTTAATTGTGATAAGTAATCATCTAAGTCAAGTTCGTTTTTTCTCATTTTCTTTTCTAGCTTTTCTGCTTCTTCCATATCAAAGGCTTCTTCAGCTTTTTCTATGACTGCTAAGATATCTCCCATTCCTAGAATTCTTGATGCCATTCTGTCTGGGTGGAATACTTCCATATCGCTTAGTTTTTCACCTGTTGCAGCAAATTTGATTGGTCTTCCTGTTACTTTCTTTACTGAAAGTGCAGCACCACCTCTTGTGTCTCCATCTAATTTTGTTAAGACGATTCCATCTATTCCAACTTTTTCGTTGAATGTTTCTGCTACATTTACAGCTTCTTGACCTGTCATAGAGTCAACTACTAATAGTATTTCGTGAGGTTTTACACTCTTTTTAACATTTTGTAATTCTTCCATTAATGCTTCGTCAATTTGTAAACGACCTGCTGTATCTAGAATAATTACATCATTTAATTTTGACATTGCTACATTTAACGCTTGTTTTGCAATATGTACAACGTCTTTTGATTGTTCGTTTGCATATACTGGTATATTTAACTGTGCTCCAACAACTTGTAATTGTTTGATAGCAGCTGGTCTGTATACATCACATGCAACTAACAATGGCTTTTTTCCTTGTTTTCTAAATAGATTTGCAAGTTTTCCTGCTGTTGTTGTTTTACCAGCACCTTGAAGACCTACTAACATTATTATTGTTGGTGGATTCGGCGAAAAGTTTACTTTACTTTCTGTTCCTCCTAATAATTCTATTAATTCGTCTTTTACAATTTTGATAACTTGCTGTCCTGGTGTTAATGATTTTAAAACGTCTTGTCCTAAAGCTTTTTCTTGTATTTTTGCTATAAATTCTTTAACGATTTTATAGTTTACGTCAGCTTCTAATAGTGCAAGTTTTACTTCTCTTAGCATTTCTTTTAAGTCTGATTCTGTAATTCTTGCTTTTCCTTTTAATTTTCTTGTTATTTCTTGTAACCTAGAAGATAATCCCTCAAAAGCCATCTGATTTCCTCCCTATACTAAACAATTTAATTCTTTTTTTACTGTTTCTAAAATATGTTCTACTTTTTTGTCTGATGATGTTTTTTGTATTTTTGTTAATTCGGATAGAACTTTTTTTAGTGTCTCTTCTTGATTTAACATCCTTTTCATAAATAGCAATTTCTCTTCGTATTCGAAAAGTTTTTTCTCTCCCTTCTTTATAATGTCTCTAACTGCTTGTCTGGTGATATTGTTGTTTTCTGCTATTTCTGATAGTGACAAGTCGTTATTGTAGTAGTCATTTAAGAATTCAAATTGTTTTTCAGTTAATAACTTTCCGTATAAGTCACACAATATACTTATTTTTATTTTTTCATCCATAAATACTACCTCTTTTTTTGTAATGCTAATATACTTTACACTATTTTTTCTGATTTGTCAAGGTTTTTGTTTGAATTTATTGAAATTTGAGCTATTTTTTACTCTTTATTAATTTTACTATAAAAATAATCCCTCCTTGTTAAATTTTTGTTTAACAAGGAGGATTCACTTCAGTTATTAACCGAATCTTTTTTACCTATTTTACAAGAGCATCACTTATTCTTGTGTTTACTAGGAATGATGCATTCATACCTATTCCAAGAAATTTTCCTTCTGCATTCAGCATCTCACCTGCTTCATCATATTCTTTTTTGCAATCCTCTACTTCATTTGGAATATGCATGTTATCAAACTCTTTGATTCTTGAATCAATAAGTTTTTTTACATCTTCAAATGTATTTGCATGCATAAAAATGCTTACAACTCCGTCTTTAAAGTACCTACCAAAACATTTTACCACCAATGACCTGTATATTACCTTTAAATACATTCCTATTAATATTACTGGACGATTCCCTTTGCTTTTTTCTTCAATAATCCATTCAAGATTGTTAAGAATATATTCATCTGTAATATCCTGCCCCATATTTGCAGCGCCTCTTTTTTTCTCTAAAATAGTTGCTGGTCCTAACATTATGTTCCTTAAGTAGTTTGTGCAAAGTTTATCTACATCAACAATTTCAGCATCAATTTTACTTGCTAGTCTTTCTGCAAATGTTGTTTTTCCGTTTGCGCTTGCGCCATCAATTAATACTAAGGTATTTTTTCCAATACTTCCTTTTATTTTATTAATTGCCATTGATGCATCTTTTTCTTTTCTAAAATCTACTAATGGTACCATTTTATTTAAAGAAGCTATATAATTTTGTGCATCTAAAATAATCCGATCACGATCACTCTCTGTAAAATATTTAAAAGCTTTCTTATATGACCATTTGTTCATTTGTTCTATTGTTTTTGCCATTGTTTTTTCCTCCTTATATATAAGTTTTGCTTTTTTCTACTTCGGTATCAACCTACTTTTTTTATTATACTTTATTTATTTCCTTTTGTCAATTTATGTAAACTTTTACTCGGAAACCTGAATATTACGAATTATATTCTTGATATTTTTGTTATCAAATAGTATACTTGTTAAAAAACGGAGGAT
>CAZHCX010000109.1:0-3149 GCA_964531445.1 uncultured Clostridium sp.
GATTTTATAATGGATTTTTCCGTGTATGAGGAGCTGACTGTCAACGGGCAAAAGTATCTGCTCGTCCACGCAGGATTAGGAGATTACGATCCCGAAAAGAACATCGAGGATTATTCATTAAAAAATCTGGTTTGGGACAGAAATGATTATAATACCCGATACTTTGAGGATGTCACTGTTATCACCGGACATACTCCGACGCAGTTAATTAAGGGGAACCCCAAGCCGGGCAGCGTCTACAGACATCTAAATAACATTGCAATCAACTGCGGCTGCCATATCCCCGGCGGACGCCTCGCTGCAATATGTCTGGAAACCGGAGAGGAGTTTTATTCTTCCGTGAACGGTGGATAATAAGAGTGACCTTAAAAATAAGAGTGGCCTTAATATAATTAACTCTTGTGTTTGGAGCGAGAGCAGTATATAATTTGATTGTAGGCAAATTCAACAAGGAGGACGTTGGCGTGAGTAAAAAGAAAGTTGCGTTGGATGATATAGTTAGTAAACTGAAAAGGATAAATGAGAGTGATGGATATGTAACTAGGTTTTATCAATCTCCTACAGAATATAAAAAACTAAAGAAAGAAGGTGAGTCCGAACCATATGCACGCCCATATGAGAAAAAATTGGTTGAACTGGGCTTGCCAACTGATAACAAGGTTTCAGAAGAAGTATTAAAATATTATTTTCAAACTGACGAACGATTAAGAAAAAATGATAATCTTAATACCGTACTCATAAAAGTGACTCTTCTCAATGCTTTTTATCGAACGACTATTGATAATATTAACTTGGTTGCAGTAGCCAGATATATTTGCAGTCTCCATTTTGATGAACTAATCAACTCTCATTAGGACGATTAACCAAATTTTGATTTGGTCAAAAAATTTGCATATCATCAAATTGATGATTTCCCTGAAATTGGCGATAATTCATTCCTGCAATTTAGAATCAAAACAAGAAATGGCATTAAAGAACATGCGAATAATCTATACTCTTTCTCTACTAAGTATTGTGCATGGCACAAACCGAACGTATATCCGATCGTTGATAGTTACACAAAGGGAGTCTTATATCATTTAGTTAACGATAACAAAGAAATCAAAGAATATATGAATTTGGGAAAGGGAATAACAGATGAGCAGTTGAATGATTACTTTTCTTATTATGAAATTTATGAGAAATTCAGAAAATACTTAAAAAATATAAAACAAATCAATATTTCCATGAAAGATTTGGATATATTCTTATGGAGCTATGGAGAAGAAAATATGATTTCCAAATAACATAAGAATACACAAAACACTATTTAGACAAATATTATCCTGAATTATTCATGCACATCCTGAACTGCATCTGCAAATGGTTGTGCATGATCAGACAGCTGCAAAGCTGTCAACCTGTATAGTTCTCCGCCGAGAAAAGGGTACACTACTCCTTTGGGGTTTTAGATTTTCTTTGAACGGGGTTTCTTTGAAGCTGTCAAGGTACACGGGGTAACGGTTATTCGAGTTGCGGACTGAGTTTTTCAATATTGGCGAGAGTCTCGAAAAACTGCTTTTGGTATGGACAGTAACTGCACAGTTTAAAATACACATATCTTGCAGAGCTGACTACTCTGGCTGCAATTTTCAACAGCTTGAGTCTGACAGTGTCGATACGATCCTTTCGCATGGATTCAGGCAGTGTCAGGCGGCGGAACCAGTTAAAGAGGTTGTATGCGAGTGCATGAATCTGAACCCGGTTGGCGTTAACAATCATGGAAGAACTGCTGACATAGCTCATATCGAAGCCGGATTTGCACTCCTTGATGAAGTTTTCCATTTTTCCCCGCTTGCAGTAAAAGCGGATTAAATCCTCGGGAGAGGACTCCATATTCGTCACAACAAAGGTATTCATGTGGAGCATCTGACCGCAGGGCTTCTCAATTTTGCAGACGACACGTCTGGGATAAGCCCAAGAATCGGCTTTGTAAAGGAACTCGCCATAAACGACAGCATAAGAAACTGCATCTTCACGCGTCAGATAAGACAATTCGGAGTCCAAAGCTTGAGCAAGTCTTCTCAGCACAGGATTTTCCTTGAGCCGAATGACGTAAGAAGTGCCGTTCGTTTCAAACAGGCTGTAGAGTTCATCTGTGGCAAAACCGCTGTCTCCCCGTGCAAAGAGGGCTGTTTGAGGATATTCTCTTTGATATTCCTCCAGAAGCGGCAGCATAAACGCGGCTGCGCCCTTGCTGCAATACTGCGTTCCCGGACGCAGTTCGACCTTCAGCAAATCTCCGGTCAGCCCGTCGAAGCAAAGCAGCGGATGATAACCATGGGCTTGGTAGTGATAGTTGAAAGCTTCACCTTCCTGCGCGCCATAGGCAGCCAGCAAGGTGGAGTCCAAATCAAACAGAACGTGCTCCGGTTTCTTGACGGAGTAGACTCTTCTGCGGAGAATCCGCTGTATCTCTTCCAACTGCTGTAAACTCTGTTCATCCATGCGGTTGTGAAAACGGGACAAAGTGGGCTGAGAGGCTAAAGCAGTTTTGCCGATAACAGCGTTCATGACCGGATCGTTTCTCAGACTGTCGGCGTGATCGTCCTGAAAATAGGCACCGGTAATCTGGTAGAGCATCTGCAAAAGGTTCTGATAATCCTTGTGAATCCGGAATGAAGCCGAGTCTGTTGTGTGAAAATGTTTTCTGAGCAGTGAATTGACACCCAGCTTATGATAAAATTCCTTGAGCAGAAGCAGACCGCCATCCGAAGAAAGATTGCCACCATCGAAATTTACGCGAAATTTCTTGTTGCTTTCCAATGCAATACCTGTTATAATAGCCATGGGACTTCTCTCCTTTGGTTTATTGTTGTATGGTAACTGCATTATACCAAATTTGAAGTCCCTTTTCCATACCTTGCGGGCTTCATCTTTTAGGTGAAAGCCCGTTTCTTCATTTTTTTAGTATTTTCCCTGTGTTGGGGCGATTATCAGGCACTGGTGTGAATAATTCAGGATTATAGATGATTCATAGGGCCCTCTATAGTTAATATCAGAGTCCCTTGAATTAGAATAATTTTCACAAAAAGCAGAGCAGTTTTACGCTGCTCTGTTTTTTTATGCGCCGATTTTGTCCCATACGATATGGTATTTATATTATAGGT
>CAZHCX010000110.1:0-3031 GCA_964531445.1 uncultured Clostridium sp.
TTTCTGTAAAAACTCTTCTTAAAAAAGCATCTCCTGTATTTTCTATACTTTCTTTTACTCTTTTAATTTCTATAATATCTATACCGCAAGTAGCCTTCATAATTATTACTCCCCTTAAGGCAAAAATCACCTTATCATTTCTATATAATTAAGTATATTAAATACTAGCAAAACACTTACTAACATTACAATAAAAATCATTGCCTTAAAATTTCTGTCAACTTTTAGATCTTTATATAAAATATCATATTTATTATTCATTTCTTTATAAAGTCTATCAATTTCAAAAACTTTACTCATTCTATAATTTACATTTGACCCTATCTCTTCATCTGTTATATCTTGAATCCATAAATTCTTTGTAAATTCTATAAATTTTTTTCTTGCTACTTTTAAATTTGACGGATTCGAAAATTCATTTTCTAATTTTTTTAAATAAAGTTTTTTATATAAGTTTAAAATATAAATATAAAAATATTCATTTTCAAATTTATCTGGTAATGTTGTAAAATTATTAATATCAGCATTTGAAGCAAATAAAGTTACACCTTGTTTAGAAAATCCCATTTTAGCATATTTCCATTTAGATAATACAAATGAATTATCTAATTCTAAGTTAGCAGAATTATCTGCCGATAAAAAGTTTGAATATTTTACAAAATTATATTTAATATCTTCAAAATCTTTATTTACATTCCAAGCTTCACTATCTATACAAACATATGAATACGTAAGGAACTTTTCAGTGTCTATATCAAGTTTCATTGATTCTATATCAGACCCTGTAACATCCTTTATAAATTCTGTTAATTTACTTATATCGCTAAAGGCACTTGTTTGAATAGAAATTTTATCAAATCCCTTTAGAGAATTTTCTCCCTTGATATCTCTAAATTTATAATTAAAATTTAATAAATCAGAAAAATATTTGCTGTTTTCAATGTTTGTTTTCATTACAAAAAAACATATTCCAGTATTAAAACAAATAACTTCAATTTTTTGTATTTTAAAAAATATTCCTTTTTCATCCGTTTTTCCTTGAATATCTTCTTTTAATTTATATTCAAATATAACACATGGATACTTACTAAGAATTGCAGACTTTGTATCGTCTGCAAGTTCTTTTAGTTTTTCTACTTTTGCTTTTGAATGTGAAAAACTTGAAAATAAAAATTCTTTCATTTTAGGAGAAAAATATTCATATAAATTAAAATCTTTTCCCTTTTGGAATATTTTTAAATTAAATTTTTCATTTTTAACTAAACTTAATATATATTTTTGATATTTATTTTCCTTTACTGCAAAAGGATGTATAAAGTATGTATATTGATAATTCATCTTTAGTTCCATTTTTTCTACCTCTTTTACTATAATTGACAATAATAGTTCATATTAACATCTTGTCCTAAATGCCATCTACCAACAAAATTTATCAATAAATATTCATCTAGGTTATAAGTTGGCTCCTGTACTACACTACCTTTACTGTTAACACTTCCCCATTTGCCATCTTTTTTTACTGCTACAAATCCATAATCATTTTGTTCCATTACATCATCATAGATATAATCAACAATTACATTTCCTTTTTTATCAATTAATCCAAATTTACCATCTTTGCTACTTACAAATAATGTTCTATTTGGGAATATATCAGCTTCTGTCTTTTCTTCAAATTTAAAATTATAATATTTATATTGTTCATTTACTCTTATTTTTAAATATCCTTTAGATTCATTCAATTCAATTAATAATCCTTGAACTTTTACATTTAATTCATCATCTAAAATATTTGAATTTAAATTAGAATCTTCTGTTACGTATAAATCTGCTTTTGAACTATATGTAATTGAATTGTATTCAAAAGCTAATTTTTCTTGATTTTGATTATCTATAATTCCATACTTATCTTTTTTCTTTGCTATAAATAATCCAGCTTTTGCTTTATTTAATTCGTCGTATTGAGCATCTATTATAGTCTTTCCATCAATACTCATTACACCATATTTTTTATTTTTTTCAAATATAATTGAATTATCTTGACTTGTTAAAATTTCTTTTACAGAATCAAAACCCTCTGTTAAAACATCTTCACCTTGTCTATTTACAATTTTATCCTTGCTATTAACTGTAACTACGTATAATTGATTTCCGTAGACTTTTTTAATTCCATCATATTTTATTTCTAAAACTTGATTATTTAAATAATCTACTAATCCATATTTAGAATTTTCATCTTTTACTATAAAACCAGCTTTATTTTCTATGTCTAAAACATCAACATCTGAATATTTAACATCAACAATTAATTTTCCTTCAGTGTTTAAAATTCCATATTTTCCATCTTTTTTAACTTTTAGAAATTCATTTGTTTCAAGTATTGTAGAAATTTCTTCAAAACTAATTTCAGTTACTTCTTTGCCATCATATTTTATTAAACCGTATTTTCCATCTTTTTCAACTTTTAAGACATCTTCATTATAAGTTATATTTTTTTGTTTATCTATATTTTGTAGTGCTTCAACCTTATTATATTTTGTAAATATTTCTTGGTTTTGTTCATTTAAAGCTTTTGTTTTATATTCATTAGTTGAATAATTAACATCATAAGTACATATAAACACACCTACCTTAGCATTAGGCACTACTATCATTTCTTTATATGATGGATCAATAACATTATTTCCGTTAGAGTCTATAACCCCCCATTTATTATCTTTAAAAACTGTAAAATAACTTTTACTTGTTATTTTTACTTCTTCATTTCCTTTTGTAATTAATTTTTTTATCATAAATATAAACATAATTAATACAGCAATTGCAATTATTACAGCAAAAACTTTTTTCATGTTTAATTTTGGCTCTGTATCATATCTTTTACCTCTACTCATTATAGGCCTCCTTTTTATGGTGCTACTATATCACAAAACACATAAATTTTCAAGTATATTTAAAAACCCCTGTCAATTAACAGGAGTTTTAGCACTATTCTTTATTTAAAAATTTGCAAACAACAACACTCATATCATCC
>CAZHCX010000111.1:0-2895 GCA_964531445.1 uncultured Clostridium sp.
GATGGACACACCTACAAATGGAACTATCAAAATAAATGGTGAAGATATTTCAAATTATAATGAATCAAAATTAACAGACTACAGAGCAGACAATGTTGGATTTATATTTCAATTTTACAATATATTACCAACATTAACAGTTTTAGAAAATGTTGAATTAGTTAAAGAAATAAGCAAAAATACAACAGATTCAAAAACAGCATTAAAAGCAGTAGGACTTGGAGAGCAACTAAACAAATTTCCAAATCAATTATCTGGAGGTGAACAACAAAGAGTTTCTATAGCAAGAGCGATTGCTAAAAATCCAAAACTAATGTTATGTGATGAACCAACAGGTGCGTTGGATTCTAAAACTGGTGTTGAAGTTTTAAAATTATTAAAAGAGCAATGTGATAGTAATAATGGAAAAAACACAGTTATAATAGTTACTCATAACAGTTTATTTGCAGATATTGCAGACACAGTAATAAGAGTAAAAAATGGAAATTTTCAAAAGAACAATTAGACAAAGTAAAATCTATGAAAAATGTAAAAAATGCTGAAAGAAAGTTATCGGTAAATGGAAAAAACGGAGAATCAACTTTAAACCTAAATTTTATAGAAGACAATGACATATCAAGAATTTACGTACTTGATGGAGAAGAATATAACAGAGAAAAATCAGGTATTTGGTTAGATAATTACTATGCAATAGCAAATGAAATAAAAGTTGGGGATTGGATAGAATTAGAATATGATGGATATAAATTCAAAGAAGAAGTAAAAGGATTAATAAACGTACCAGATCACTTATATAATTTAAAAGATGAGTCGCAATTGGTTCCAAATTTTAAAGAATATGGATTTGCATATCTATCATCAAAAGAATTAAAAGGATGCATATTAAATAAAATAAAAATAGAGCAAAATCTTACTGATGAATTAATTGAAAAAATGAATATTAATTATGAAGATTATGTTGTATTCAATTATTTGATGATTGATGTTGATGAAAAGGAAAATGTTCAAAAAGTAAAAACTGATGTTGAAGAAAATATCGAAAATATAATAGCTGTAATAAAAGCAGAAGACACAACATCATATAGTTCTTATCAGGGAGAAATTGACGAAGGAAAAACTTATGTTGGAGTATTTTCAGGACTTTTCATTTTTATAGCATTACTTTCTGTAATAACTACAATGACAAGGATAGTAAACAAACAGAAATTGCAAATTGGAACATTAAAAGCATTGGGATTCAAAAACAGAAAAATTATAAAACATTATATAAATTATGGGCTATATATTGCAATAATAGGATCAATATTAGGATTAGTTTTAGGATATTATGGAATTGGAAAATTCTTTATGGGTATGGAAATGGAGTTTTTTGAAATACCAAACGGAGTTCCTAAAATGGATAATTCTTCTTATATAATAGCTTTAATTGCAGTGCTATGTGTGACAATTGCAACATATTTAACAGTTAGAAAACATTTAAGAAAAACAGCAGCAGATTCTTTAAGAAACGAGATACCAAATGTTAAAACAAAGAATTTGAACATAACAACAAAAGGAATTTTTAAACACTTTAAATTTTCGACAAAATGGAATATTAGAGATATGTTCAGAAATAAAATAAGAACAATAACTGGAATTGTAGGAATAGCAAGCTGTACATTGCTTTTAGTATGTGCATTTGGAATGCTAGACAGCATGAAACATTTTGTAAAAATGCAATTTAGTGATTTATATAATTTTGATTACAAATTATCAATCAACGAAAATATAAATGAAAAAGATAAAAAAGAATTGGAAAATAAATATGGAACATCAACATCACAAAGCGTTTTAATTGAAATAAAAGATGGAGATGAATTAAAGTCAAATAATTTATTTGTATATGACGGAAGTCTAGAAAACAACACGAAAACCGGTGTAGACAAAAATAATGAAACTGAAAAAGTAAGATTTTTAGATAATAAAGAAAAATTTGTAAACTTAAATAATGATGAAGGTGTTTACATCACATACAAATTAGCCAAAACAATGAACAAAAAAGTAGGGGATTACATTGAATGGCGCATACAAGGAAGCAATGATTACTACAAATCAAAAATAGTAGGGTTAAACAAAGATCCACAAAATCAAAATATGACAGCAACAAGAAAATATTTTGAATCATTAGGATTGATGTAATTTCAGATATCGATTCACTAGAAGAAGGAATGAACAGCATGTTATCAAGAATGAAGAGTATGGTTTATTTAATTGCAGTTATAGCAGTAATTTTAGGATTTATCATTATTTACAATACAAGCATACTTTCTTACACAGAAAAGCAATATCAATTTGCAACACTTAAAGTTTTAGGATTTAAAGATAAAAAAATAAAGAAAATATTTACACAGCAAAATAATATAATTACTTTAATATCAGTGATTATAGGACTTCCATCAGGATATTATTTAACTGATTGGTTATTTAAAACAGCTATTGAAGAAAGTTATGATTTTGGTGCATATATTAATTTGAAGACTTATGTGATTGCTACATTAGGAACTATTGTTGTTTCGTTGGCTGTTTCTAAGTTTATTTCTAAAAAGATAAAAACTATTGATATGGTTAGTAGTTTGAAAGCAAATGAATAATTGATAATTTTGAAAGGAGTGGTAAAAGTGAATATTGCAACTGGTTTATTAATACCGTTTTTAGGAACTACATTAGGTTCCGCAATGGTATTTCTAATGAAAAATAAAATGAATAAAAAAGTTGAAAAATTACTTTTAGGTTTTGCATCTGGTGTTATGATTGCTGCATCAGTTTGGTCTTTGTTAATACCTTCAATAGATATGGCAAAAGAACAAAACATAATTGCATGGATACCTGCAACAGTTGGTTTTTTATTTGGAATGG
>CAZHCX010000112.1:0-2868 GCA_964531445.1 uncultured Clostridium sp.
ACCGTTTTGGTTTATTCTCTAAAGGATTTACTGTTTACTTTTCAATGTACTTTTTCGTTCTTGCGAACGATTTGTATTATATAATTTTTATTTAACTTTGTCAAGACTTTTTTAAAAGTTTTTTATTTTTTTCAAAATAAAAATTAGTAATTGTTTTTTGCCTTTATTTTTTGTCATTTTTCCTAAATTACTAACTCATTTGTAACCTTTATTTTTTCTTGAAAAGTACTTTATATATAATAGCATGTCTTGTGTTTGTTTGTCAATAGATTTTTGAAATTTTCTTTTATTTTTTTCTTGTCTTTGACCTCTCTTCAAGACCTCGTATATATTAGCATAACTTGTCGTTTTTTGTCAATAGTTTTTTTAATTTTTTTCAAACTTTTTTCTTAACTTTTTGACTAATCGTCAAGCGCTAATATATATTAGCATCTTCTCATAATAAAGTCAATACTTTTTTAAAAAAAAATTAAAAATTTTTAATAGGTAGGAATTTGTCGAATTCCTACCTATATATTTATCATTATTCATTAATAATTTTATCAATTGATTGTTCTCTCATTTCTTTAATTATCTTACAACTATTATCGAGTTTTGCTTGTTCTTCATCTGTAAGTTCTAATTTAAGTAATTCTCTTACTCCTTTTCCATTAATTATAGCTGGTACACCTATAAAAATATCATCTTGTCCATATTCACCATCTTTTAAATAAGTAGAAACTGTTAAAATAGAATTATCATTATCCAATACTGACTTAACAATCTTACTTAAAGACATTCCTATACCATAATAAGTAGCTTTCTTCTTATTTATAATTTCATAAGCTGCATTCACTACATCTTGATGTATTTTATCTAGATCACTCATTGGATGTTTTCCATCACTCATTACATCTTTTATTCTTTTGCATCCAACATATGCATGATTCCATGGCACAAATGATGAATCTCCGTGTTCTCCCATTATATATGCATGAATATTTTTGCTTGATACTTTTAAATATCCTGACATTATATAACGTAATCTTGCAGTATCTAGCACTGTTCCAGATCCAAATACTTGATTTTTTGGTAGTCCAGAAACTTTTGATACTACATAAGTCATCAAATCTACTGGATTACTTGCTACTATTATAACGCCATTAAATCCGCTCGCCATTATGCTTTGTGTTATACTTTTCATTATTCTTGTATTTGTTTCAGCAAGTTCTAACCTTGTTTGTCCTGGCCTTTGTGCTATTCCAGCTGTAATTACAACTACTTGTGCATCCTTACATTCATTATAATCTCCTGCTTTTATAACCATTTTTTGTGGTGCAAATGGAAGTCCATGTGATAAATCCATTTGTTCTCCTACTGTTTTATCTTTATCTATATCGATTAATACTAATTCGTTAACACCACCTCTATTTAACATTGAGTACGCCATACTCATTCCTACAAATCCTGTTCCTACTAGAACAACTTTTCCTTTTTTCATTTTCTTTTCCTCCTATCATAAATGCTTTCATTATTATATAACTATTTTTTCTATTTTTAAACATATTTTTATAAAAAAATTTACTTTTTACATTTTTTATGTTATAATCTAGAACAAATCAGAAAATATTAGATTTTCTGTAAATTTGTTCGTACACTAAAATTATAAAATAATTTTGTATGCAGCTATCTTTTATATAATAGGAAAGTATCAAATTCCTATTATAAAAAAATTTAACCAAATAAGGGGTGTTATAAAATGTCTAGTTCAGATAATACAACTGCTTTGGCTGAAAACAAGGTTTTAATTTTATATACTTTAAATCAAATACCATCTGGTATACAAGAAGATGGTTTATATAAAATTATTTCTTCTGTAAACTCTGTTAATTATTTTTATTTTAAAGAATTTTTAACTGATTTGTTAGATTCCAAACTAGTTGGCATATTCACAAAAGATGAAGAAGAAGAATCTGTACTAAAAATAACAAGTGAAGGAATTAATGCACTATCTCTTACAATTGACGTTTTACCTGGAATACTTAAACTAAAAGCTGATAATGTTTTTAAGGAGCAATTTAGTTCAATTGCAGACGAATCTTCTGTTGTTGCCGAGTTTATTCCAAGAAATGAAAATGATTACATTGTTAAATGTAGAGTAATTGAAAAAAATGATACAATATTTGAAGTAAAAACTTTTGCAGGTTCTCGTGAAAGAGCAAAAAAAATAGTTGATAATTGGAACGCGAACGCTTCTCGAATTTACCCAAAAATATTAGATATCTTATTAGAGGATAATACTTAAAAATATTAAAAGATAGAAATAAATACATTTCTATCTTTTAATATTTTTAAGGAGTGTCCCCAAATCCCTTCTAAGAGGGATTTTAAGGAACGTCCCTAAATCCCTTTTTGTCTTCTAATTATCCATCCTTCTTCACATTTAATAGGAAGTTTCATATATACTTTTTGTCCTTTTACTCCTGGGCTTATGCTGTCTATTTCTTCACCAGTTTCAAAATCCCATAGTTTTTCTATTTTAAATGTGTATGGTTCTAGTTTGTTTGGAATTATTATTTCAATTGTGTCTCCTACTATTAATTTGTTTTTTATTTCTATAGTAGATTTTTCTTTTTCATATTCTATAATTTTTCCACCGAATTCATATTTATCATTATATTGTCTTCCACTTAAATCTTGAACGTCATTGTTTTTTCTGTCATTAAAATAAAATGTTGTAAATTCTCTTGTTTTTGCTTTTTCAATTTCTTTCATATATTTTTCTGCATCATAATTTTCAGGGTCTTTCATATAATCATCAATTGCATTTCTGTATGCGTTTATTACGCTTGCTAGGTAATATTCTGTTTTTAATCTTCCTTCTATTTT
>CAZHCX010000113.1:0-2862 GCA_964531445.1 uncultured Clostridium sp.
GTCACTGGGCTTTCGGGTATACGTCATCGACAGCGTGGAGCAGATTGGAGGGATGCTGGATGAAGTTCGAGCCTCATGATTATCAGGCTTATGCCATCGATTACATCGAGACCCACCCGGTGGCTGCAGTCCTGCTCGATATGGGTCTCGGCAAGACGGTGATCTCCCTGACTGCCATCGCAGACCTCCTGTTCAACAGCTTCGTGGCCCGCCGCATCCTTGTGATTGCACCGCTCCGGGTGGCCCGCGACACATGGCCTGCCGAGCTTGAGAAATGGTCGCACCTACAGCACCTGACCTACGCCGTGGCTGTCGGCACCGCCAAGGAACGCCGCGCCGCTCTGATGCAGAGTGCGGATATCACGATCATCAACCGGGAGAACCTCAGCTGGATGATTGAGGAGAGCGGCTTTCCCTTCGACTACGACACCGTGATCGTCGACGAGCTCTCTTCCTTCAAGAATCACCAGTCCAAACGGTTCAAGGCGTTACTGCGAGTCCGTCCCAAGGTCAAGCGAATCATCGGCCTCACCGGCACGCCCAGTTCCAATGGTCTCATGGACCTGTGGGCAGAGTTCCGGCTGCTGGATATGGGACAGCGCCTCGGACGGTTCATCACGCAGTACCGGAACGCCTACTTCACCCCGGACAAGCGCAACGGCGAGATCATCTATTCCTACAAGCCGCTGCCCTTCGCGGAGGACGCGATCTACCGGAAGATCTCCGATATCACGATCTCCATGAAGTCCACCGATCATCTGAAGATGCCGGAGCTGGTTTCCACCCAGTACGAGGTGCGTCTCTCCGACGCGGAGGCTGAGCGGTATGCGGACCTGAAGCAGGAACTGATCCTGCAGCTGCCGGACGGCGAGGTCACTGCTGCCAATGCCGCTGCCCTGACCGGGAAGCTGGCCCAGCTGGCCAACGGTGCGATCTATGCCGACACCGGCGAAGTGGTCGAATTCCATGAGCGGAAGCTGGATGCTCTGGAGGACATCATCGAAAGCGCGAACGGCAAACCCCTGCTGGTGGCTTACTGGTTTCGGCATGACCTGCAGCGGATCAGGGAACGCTTCGATGTCCGGGAGCTGAAGTCCAGCAAGGATATCGCCGACTGGAACGCCGGGAAGATCCCCGTGGCGGTGATCCATCCCGCCTCTGCCGGTCACGGCCTCAACCTGCAAGCCGGTGGTTCCACCCTCGTGTGGTTTGGCCTGACCTGGTCCTTGGAGCTCTACCAGCAGACCAACGCCCGCCTGTGGAGACAGGGTCAGAGCGCCGGAACCGTAGTGATCCAGCACATCGTCGCCAAGGGCACTATTGATGAGCGCATCCTGAAAGCCCTGCAGGCAAAGGACAGAACGCAGTCCGCCCTGATCGAAGCGGTTAAAGCGGACCTGAAAATCAGATGACAACATTCGACAATCTTCGACAATCCGTGCCAATCCGAGGGAACACTTATCGGAGGTACAAGGATGGACCCTTATCAGGAGCTTGCAAACGCCATCGTGCTGCAGGTGGTGAAGGATTACCGCATGACGGACGATGAGCAGGAACTGAAAGAGATAGAACGCTTCTTCCGTTCCGGCTGGTTTGGAGTGCTGACCAAAGTGGACCCAGACCTCCTGATCACAAACCTGCGGAAGGAGAAAAAGCAATATGACTACTAAGGCATATCTGGGTCAGGCACGGTTTCTGGACATGCGGATCAAGTCAAAGATACAGCAGATCGATTCTCTGAGGGAGCTGGCCACCAGCTGCACGGCGGTTCTGTCGGACATGCCAAGGAATCCCAACCACGGCGCGTCCAAGGTGGAAAGCTGTGTGCTGAAGATCATCGAAGTGCAGGAAGGCCTGAAGGATGACATCAACGCACTGGTGGAACTGAAGAAAGAGATCATGGCCACCATCCACGCCGTAGAGGACGTGGAGCTCCAGACCCTGCTGGAAAAACGATATCTCTGTTTCCTGTCTTGGGAGCGGATCGCCGTGGAAATGCACTACAGCATCCCGCATATTTACCGGATGCACGACTCCGCACTGGCCGCTGTGGGACAAATTCTGGCTGGCCGCTCAGCATGAGAGGAAATGAGAGAGATTGAGAGTCGCCTCTTATGATAGGATTAAGATGCGAAAATCGAAGGTCAGGACCGGGCAACCGGCTCTGGCCTTTTCTATTGGAGGCGAGCAATGCCGTACAGGAAGGTCGGGTACGCCGAGCAGATCTGGTACATGCTCCGCTGGAAGTTGAAGGAGGTGTTCCCGATGCCGAGGTTCCCGGACCACCCTTGCAGGCATCCCGGCTGTCCCAAGCTGGTGCCCAAGGGAAAGAAATACTGTGACGAACACGTCGCACTGCACCCGGAGGAAGTCCGGTCCGCTGCCGCCCGTGGTTACAACGCACGCTGGCGACGACTCTCGAAGCTGTTTCTTCTGACGCATCCGCTGTGCGTGGAGTGTCAAAAGGAAGGCAAGTACATCAAGGCGACGGTCGTCGATCACATAAGGCCGCACCGTGGTGACCCGGAGCTCTTCTGGGACCCGGACAACTGGCAGGCGCTCTGCAAACATCATCATGATGTGAAGACGCGCAACGAAGATCAGTACCCTGTATATCACTACTGATTTCCGACCGGGAGGGGCGGTCAAAATCTCTACGAGGCGACTCCCCACAGACCGCCGCCCCCTCTTTTACGCAAAAAATCCGGTTCAAACAGGGTATTAACCCCTGAGCCATCGAAAGGACGGTGAAAACGTGGCTAAAGACGGTACAAACAGAGGCGGCAGACGCGTCCGTGCAGGCGATAAACCGGATGCTCTTGCCGATAAAATCGCTCGTGGCAAAGCCGCGCAGGTCATGGA
>CAZHCX010000114.1:0-2703 GCA_964531445.1 uncultured Clostridium sp.
CAATGTAATGTATATGATATGGCAAGTAATGTTTATGAATGGACAACAGAAACGTATAGCAGTTCCGGCCTTTCTTGTACTCACAGAGGAGGCAATTACTACTATTCCAAATCCACGAGCTATCGTGGCTACCATAGCGCATCCGACAGCAGCAGCTACTTTGGGTTCCGCCCACTTTTATTTTTGTAGCTCTGTGCTCTAAAGTCGTGAATTAGAAAAGCAAATAAATGGCTTTTAAAAAGATAAATTAAAACAAGAGTAACCTAACGAATTTATACGTTAGGTAGGAATTTTCAGGCTTTTTCAAATGGTGATAAACCATTTGGAAAATTCTGAAAATTCCACTGACGTGGCGCCACTGACGTGGCGTTTTTTGTGCTTTTTAAGGCACAAAAAACCCCGGAAAGGAGCGTAAAATGGGTTTTAGTAAGATGTTAGAACTTTTACAAAATAAAGACAAGGGTTACATAATTCTAGCTAACGCAGGAAATTTTTATATTGCAAGAGGAAGAGATGCAATAAAATTACATGACCTATTAGATTTAAAAACAAGTTGTCTAGAAACAGAAATATGCAAGGTAGGATTTCCATTAAATTCAATAGAGAAATATACAAAACTGATAGAAGAGAAGCAATACTCATACATAGTGTACAACTTTGACTCAGAAAAAGGAAGGCTTGAAATATTAAAAAAATTTAATGGGAAACACAAAAATGAAATACAAGTTGAAAGACTAAATTGCTACATCTGCACAAACACAGTAAAAATGTATAAAAAAACCGACAAATACATACAAGCAGTAGCAAACCTATATGAAGAAGAACTAAATTCAGAGGAAAACCAAAATGAACAATAAAACACAAAAAGAAAATAAGTTACAACTTATACCGAAAACAGAAAATTATATAGAGTACATAATACAACTAATAATAAAATTACCAAGAACCGAGAAATTCAGTATTGGAAATGAATATAAAACAAGCTTATACAAAATGCTAAGAAATATAATGTATCTAACAAAAGTAGAAAATAATAAATGCTTAGAAATATTAAACATAATAGACTCAGAACTAAACACACAGAGAATATACCTAAGAATAATGAAAAAGGAAAAATGGATAGATGAAAGAAAATTTAAAATAACAATGGAACAAATATACGAAATTGGAAAAATACTAGGAGGATTATTCAAATATTATGCCAAAAACAGTAAAACATAAATATTACGAAAATTTAACCTATGAAAAGCTAATGCAAGCACATATAAAATCCAGAAAAGGAAAAGGGTATAGAAAAGAAATTATCGAATTCAATTTAAAACAAGAAGAATACATTATGTGGTTATTAGAAAAATTAAAAACAAAAGAATATGAACACGGAGGATACACCACTTTTTATGTAACAGAACCAAAACTAAGAAAAATAGAAAAATCCAAATACATAGATAGAATAGTACATAGGTGGGTAGTAGATAACTTTTTAGCACCAATCTATGTACCACAATTTATAAGTACATCATATGCGTGCTTAAAAGATAGAGGGATGCATAAAGCTTGTTTAGATGTACAAAAAACAATGAAACACTGTAAAAAAATATGGGATGAATACTATATTCTAAAAATGGATGTATCAAAATACTTTGATAACATAAATAAAGAAATATTGCTAAACATATTACAAAGAAAAATAAAAGATAAAGATTTAATGTGGTTAATTAACCAAATAGTATATTCACAAAATAAGGAAAAAGGAATAGAAATTGGAAATTACACATCACAAATGTTTGCAAATATTTATTTGAACGAAATAGATCAATTTGTTAAACACAAATTACACATAAAATATTACTTTAGATATCTTGATGACAGCATTGTAATAGTACCAACAAAAGAAGAAGCAAAACAAGCATTACAGGCAATAACAAGGTTTTTAAAAGAAAATCTAAAATTAGAATTAAATAAAAAAACACAAATATTTAAAAATAAGCAAGGTGTAAACTTTTGTGGTTATAAAATAAATGAATATAGGCTAAAAATAAGAGACAAAGGAAAAAGAAAACTCAAAAAGAAAATAAAAAAATTAACCAAACAGATAAAAGAAGGAAAAATAACAAGCAAAGAAGCACATAAATATATAGCAGGTCATTTAGGATATATTAAAATTTCAAATACATATAATTTAAAAGAAAAATTGTTTTATATAACATAAAAGTGATATTGGACAAAGATAGTTAACAAAATTTTAGTAAATGTATAAAAAGTAGGGATAAATCGAAACGTATAGCAATTCCAACAATCCTTGTACTAACAGAGGAGGCAATTACAACAATTCCAACAACTACACGAGCATATGGAAATTAATTTAGAAAACATTAGTATAGTAATAGGAAAGTATCACTTTCCTATTATGTAATAAAAAAATTTACCCGTTGCAGGAGAATAAAAATCAAAAGCTGTGAATTGTAACACAAAATAAGATTTGCTGCGATAAGTTTTTGAAAAATCTATTGACTTTAGTCAAATTTAATGTTATTAATTAACTAAAGAAATATTTGATATTATGTTAATTTTATGTTATAATTATTTGATGTTATACATAAAATAATATTAGGAGATGATTTATATGGCAACAAAAAGCTTTTTTAAAAATATAGTAATAAAGGATAAAAAATCAGCTTTGAATTTTTTATCTGCTCTAGAAAA
>CAZHCX010000115.1:0-2589 GCA_964531445.1 uncultured Clostridium sp.
ATTGATAAAATTCTATTGTCATTACTTACTATACAAGCTCCTACTTGTGTTGATGGATCTTTGCTTCTCATTGCTGATAGTTTTGCTATTGCCATAAAGTATTCTTCCCAATTTATATAGTCTTTTCTTTTTTCTCCTGATTTTTGTTCCATTCAATTTTCCTCCAATACTTTTTGTTGATTTTACTACATATTTTAGAAAATATCAAGAAATTATAATTTAATTAATAACATTTTCAATGTTTTCTAAACTATATACATTATTTCGTTATTTGGGAAATGCTTTTTCATTTGCTCTCTTAAAAATACCTCTCCATCTTCTCTATATTGATTTTTATACATATATTTTCCTTTTCCCCTACCAGTCATCATTTCTTTATTATACAAATTGATGGCATTCGGAAATGCTTCTTCATTTATTTTTGTGTGTACAAAACTATATGTCATAAATATTATCTCAAAAAACACATCTTTTTTTACCTTTTCTGTCAATCCTTCTGATAGTTGTTTTATTAATTCAGAATATAATTCTTTCCAGTTTTCAACCATTATAACTGGTGCTATTAATATTCCAATCTTATATCCCGCTTCTTTTAATTTATTTATTGCTTCTATTCTTTTGTTTAATCTTGATGTTCCAAATTCTACTCTATTTATTATTTCTTCAGGGTTAACACTCATTCTAACAGTTACTTTTCCTTGATGATCTACACCTAAAATGTCATCCACCATATCAAATTTTGTTGGAAATGTAAGATGGCCTTTGGGTGAATTTTTAAAATTCTCAATTGTCCAAGGTAAGTTTCCTGTGATTGTATTTTCTAGAATCAAATCACTATTACTTCCAATTTCAAATGTTAAATCTTTTTCTGATTTATTTGCAACTTTTATTATCTTATCAAGCATCATTTCTCTATTGACAAAAAGCCTTAAATATGCACATTTATTGTAATTACAAACTAAATAACAATACATACATGCAGCTGTGCACCCTGATGAAGTATATGGCACTAAATAATCTGATGTTTTATGATTTTCAACAAATTTATGTGTTTTTCTAACTCCTATTATAAGGTTACGTTTCATATCCATAAATTCGCTGTTTTGTTTTTTTCTCATTTCTTCAATATTATTATGACTTTCAATTTCTACTTTTGGAACTTCTTTATATTTTTCCAACAACTGTTTTCCAAGTTCATAGTTTTCGATATCTTTTTCAAAATAAATAGCTTTAGGTTTAAACATTTTATATCTCCTTATTTTCAATTTGATATTAGTTTAACCTAAAGCTATTTTTTTATTATTTATTTGTTATTTATTTTTTATTTGTTTTTTACATAAGTTATGTATTCATAATCAAAATCTGTAACACCATCATCTGGTCCTTTTTCTCTAGAAACTTCTTTCCATTCTTCTTCTTTTATTTTTGGAAAAATAGCATCCCCTTCAAAATCTTTTTCTAATTGTGTTACATACATTTTTTTGCAATATGGCATTAATAAATTGTAAATTATTGCTCCACCTATTACAAAATGTTCTTCTTCGTCATCCATAAATTCTTGTAATTCCAAAAGTGAATGTACAACTTTTACATAGTCTGAATCTATATTAAAATCTGGATTTCTACTTAAAATTATATGTTTTCTATTTGGCAAGATTCCTCCTAATGATTCAAAAGTTTTTCTTCCCATAATGATTGTTTTTCCTTCTGTCATTTCTTTAAATCTTTTTAAATCATCTGGTAATTTCCACAACATTGTATTGTCTTTACCTATTATATTATTTTTTGCTTTTGCTACTATTATACTTAACATTTTCTTTAGCTCCTTTTTTACTTTATTTTATATTATAGATATGCATAGAGAAAATTTCCCTATGCATATATTCAAACATAATTTCAACTAAATTGCAACTGGAATTTTTCCAATTTTTACTTCTTTGTTGTAATCATAGTTTTGAATTTCAAAGTCCTCTACTTTAAGATTATAGAAGTCTTTTGTTGGATTTTTAATAACTAACTTTGGACTGCATTCTACCGCTTCTGCTTCTAGTAATTTTTTTACAAGTGGTATGTGTCTGTCATAAATATGGCAATCATCAATATTGTGTGTAAGTGTTCCAACTTCTAATCCAGTAACCTGTGCAAACATACATAATAATGCTGCATATTGCATTGTGTTCCAGCCATTTGCTGTAAGCATATCCTGTGAACGCTGATTTAAAATAAGATGAAGTTTTCCTTCTTTTACTAACCAATGCGTGCCATAAGCACAAGGCTCTAAATTCATCTCTTTTAAATCTTCAAAATTATACATATTTGTCATAATTCTTCTGCTTGCCGGATCGTTCTTAAGCAAATACAATACATTATCAACCTGATCCATTTTACAGATTCCATCTTTGGTTTTGAAATCATATTTCTTACCAAGCTGATATCCATATGCTTTGCCAATTGTTCCATCTTTACCAGCCCACTGGTCCCATACATGTGAATTTAATTCACTAATTTTATTAGATTTTTTCTGCCAAATCCACAAAATTTCATCAATGGCTCTGTATACTGTTTGACTGTTGTTTCTTAATGTTATCA
>CAZHCX010000116.1:0-2581 GCA_964531445.1 uncultured Clostridium sp.
ACTGCTGACCTACGGGTTACGAATCCGTTGCTCTACCAACTGAGCTATATTGGCAAATATATAAGTAAAGCATAAAAGCTTTGCTTATTTTACAAATTAATATCAAGGAGTGTCCCCAAATCCCTCCTAGGAGGGATTTTAAGGACCGTCCCTTAATCCCTTTTTTCAACATCAACATTTAATGTTTCACCATTGATGTTTGTTTCTGTATATTCTGCTCTTTCTGCATCATAAACAATATCTAATGCTAAAGTATCATGCATAATTAACTCTGCATTTTCTTTTATAACATTTTCTAGCATATCATTTCCAGATACATATAGAGTAATTTTATCTAATACTTCAAATCCTTTGTCTTTTCTCATGTTTTGAACCTTTGATAATACTTCTCTTACATATCCTTCTTCTTTTAGTTCTTGTGTGATATGTGTGTCTAATACAACTCCGATTTCACCTTCTCCGGCAAATGCAAATCCTTCTTTTCCGTTCATTGTTATTAATAAGTTGTCTGCATTTAATCCAATTTGTGTGTCGTCTATTTCTATGTATTCTACTCCACCGTTTTTTACTGTGTTTGCTAGGTCCATTTGATTTTTCTTTGCTATTTCTTGTTTGATTCTTGGTATTAATTTTCCGTATTCTTTTCCTAAAACTGGTAAGTTTGGTTTTATTTCAAAGTTTACGTAGTCTGACATTTCTGCGCCTAGTTCTACTTTTTTAACGTTTAATTCTTCTTTTACTATATCAGAATAGTATTCTGGTAATGTGTCTATTGAAATTAACATTTCTGATAATGGCTGTCTGTTTTTGATGTTGCTTAAGTTTCTTGCACTTCTTCCTAGTCTTACTATTGAGTATGCTAAGTCCATTTCTTTTTCTAGTTTAGAGTCAACTGCTGTTCCATCATATTCTGGCCATAAGCATAAGTGAACACTTTCTGGTGCTGTAGAATCTAGTCCAACTACTAAGTTTTGGTAGATTTCGTCTGTCATAAATGGTACAAATGGTGCTGATATTTTTGCAAGTGTTACTAATACTCTGTATAGTGTTACATATGCTCCTATCTTGTCATCTGTTAATTCTTGACTCCAGAATCTTTCTCTGTTTCTACGTACATACCAGTTTGATAGTTCATCTGTAAAGCTTTCGATTTGTAAAGCTGCTGATGTTATATCATATTTTTCTAGTTTTTCGTCTACTTCTTTAACCAATGTGTTAAGTTTTGATATAATCCATTTGTCCATTATGTTTGTTGGTTTAAAGTCTGCATATTTTAATGGATTGAATTGGTCTATTTCTGCATATAATACGTAGAATGAGTATACGTTCCATAATGTGCTTAAGAATCCTCTTTGTGTTTCTTGTACGTTTTCTAGTCCTAATCTTGTTGGTAACCATGGTGCACTACATGTGTAGAAGTGCCATCTTGTTGCGTCTGCTCCCACTGTGTTTAATAGAAGCATTGGGTCAACTCCGTTACCTTTTGATTTTGACATTTTTTGTCCTTTTGAGTCTAAAACGTGTCCTAAAACTATGCAGTTTTCAAATGGTGTTTTATCAAATACACATGTTGATATTGCAAGCATTGTGTAGAACCATCCTCTTGTTTGGTCAACTGCTTCTGAGATGAATTGTGCTGGGAAGTGTTTTTCAAATACTTCTTTGTTTTCAAATGGATAGTGCCATTGTGCGAAAGGCATTGATCCAGAGTCGAACCAAACATCTATTACTTCTTTGAATCTTGTCATTTCTTTACCACAGTGTGGACATTTTAAATGAACATTATCTATATATGGTTTGTGTAATTCTATTTCATCTGGGCAATCTACAGCTTTTTCTTTTAATTCTGCAATACTTCCAATACATTCTTGGTGACCACATTCGCATTGCCAAATTGGTAATGGTGTTCCCCAATATCTATCTCTTGAAATTCCCCAGTCGATAACATTTTCTAAGAATTTACCAAATCTTCCTGTTTTGATTGTTTCTGGGTACCAGTTTATTGTGTTGTTGTTTGCAACTAAGTTATCTCTTAGTTTTGTCATTGCAACAAACCAACTTTCTTTTGGATAGTATAATAATGGTGTGTCACATCTCCAACAGTGTGGATATGAGTGTAGATGTTTTTCTTTGCTATATAATTTGTTTTCTTCAGCAAGCCATCTGCAAATATCTTCGCTACAATCTCTAACAAATTTTCCAGCCCAAGGTTCAACTTCATCAACAAATTTTCCAGATTTATCAACTAAATTGATAAATGCTATTCCGTTTTGTTTAGAAACTAAACTGTCATCTTCACCATAAGCAGGTGCTATATGTACTATTCCTGTACCATCTTCTAAGTTAACATAGTCTCCATGAATTACAACAAATGCTTTTCCTTCTACTTTGCCAAATGGCATTAGTTGTTCATATTTTACTCCTAATAATTCTTCACCTTTAAATTCTTTGATTAATTCGTATGGTGTTTCTTTTAAAACTGCTTCAATTAAATCTTTTGCTAATACATAGTTTTCGTATTTTGGTTCTTCTTCTGTTCCAACATTTGCTTTTACTAATACATAAGTATAAGATTTGTTTA
>CAZHCX010000117.1:0-1782 GCA_964531445.1 uncultured Clostridium sp.
AATCCTTGTACTTGGCAACTTTTCTTTTTTATCTTCCATATTACTCACTTTCCTTCTATTTTTTATTCCTTATTTCATTTATGGAATGAATTTTGTTCAAGTATTCTTTTTGTTCTTCATTTAATAAGTATTCCATATTTATATATGATAGTATTGCAATAGTTTCATCACATACATCTTGTTCCTTGAGTTTTTTAGAATTATCATATTTCCAAATATATTTTTTATCTTTGTTTATATTTATATATTCTAATATTTCATTTGGTATCTTATTATAATTTTCTCTATCTAAATGTTTTAGTATTTCTTCTACTTCTACTAAACACCTTGAATAATCAATCATTATCTTTCTCCTTTTCCAAATAGTCTATCTCTTATTCTTATAAATAGTTGTTTAACCTTATCAATTGAACTTTGTGTAATCTTTCTTTCTATATCAGCTTCAGCAATGTCTGCTGGCGTTATTTCTGTCATCTTATTTTCTCTATAATACTTAAGCATATCATCTTCTGATTCAAAAAACATTCCACTAGTTTCGTCAAATATAACTCCACTTTCTTCAGCTATTTCTTTTTCCGTTCTTAAATCATGTTCTTCTCTATATAGGCTTTCAATATATCTGGATTTGTTTTGCCAATTTTTGAAAAATAAATTATATTTAGAAGAATATAGCATATCTTCATTTTCAGCAATTTCTTCATTGGTGTTTTTTATTGTTGAATTACACTCTTTAAGTCCTAAAATTGACCTACTCGTATCCATCTGATTATGTTTATTAGATAGAAGATCTTCTCTTGTAAAAACACCTTCTCTATATTCTTGTTTTTTTAGATTTTTAATCAATGCATTCATGTCAAGATTAATTTGAGAATCTCTCTTTCCTGTCGTATTTTTAAATCCAAAAACTAATTCAAATGGAAAGTTCTCATCAAATTCATCATTTCTTCCAAGTTCTCCATAAAATCCTGTACTTTTTTGAATAAAATAGTTTTCAGGATATTTTTGAACTAATTCAAATATAATTTTTTTATTTTCTTCAGATAATGAATTGAATCTAACATTAATTGAGCAGTCTCCATTATATGTATAATTACTACAATATGTGTCAATTCCTTTTTTATACAAGCTTTGGCATGCAAGTAATGTAGGTCCATCCGCAACCTGTTTTAAATTATTCAATCCGAATACAGTTTGGCATGCTTCAACTTTTTTAGCTATTCTTGAATTAATTGAAGGAATGGCTTCCACTTCTTCAGTATCTTGAATGCTATCCATTGTAATATTCATTAAATCATCATATGCAGTTATATTTCCGTATTCTTTTATATAATCTCTTATCTTTCTTTTATAGTTTTCTCTTTTTATAATATTAGTTATTACTGTGTTACGTTCATTATATTGATATTCACTTATAACTCTTACATCTGTTACTGGGTCTGCAATAAACACCTCACCTGTTATTGCATCCCTATAAACTACAGCTGCATGTTTAAATCCATCATCATTTAGTGTTGAAATTACTCCACATTCCACATTTACTTTTCGTAATTCTTCTATCAATTTTTTTGAGAAATCAATGCACACTCCGTGTTGCATTCCATCAATTATTTGACTATTTCCAGCATATTTTTCATCATAAAATCCTCTAATTATAATGCTTTTATATAATTCCACAATTTTTTCTTCCATTATTTTGCTCCTTCATTTTTTATATTTTATCGCTAACCGCAAAAATATGTAAAAATCTCCATGTCAAAAATCCAGTATTTTCAAGTGTTTGAG
>CAZHCX010000117.1:1792-2580 GCA_964531445.1 uncultured Clostridium sp.
TGTTTATATAAATTGGTTTTTCGCAGTTGATACTTGTACTTGCACAACTTTTGTTATCATTCATTTTCTTCACCTTTTTCATCTATTTTCTTTGATTTTAATTGTTCAAAATTTCCTGTTTGACTTATTATAGTGTATCCTTCTTTTTTCCTTAATTCTATTCTTTCTTCTTTAGTTCCTTTAATTATCTTATCAGCAATATCTATATGTAAAATTCCATCTAAATGATCTATTTCATGGCATAATACTGTTGATTCAAAACCTTCAAATTCATCTTCATGCTCATTTCCTTCTATATCAAAATACCTTACTCTTATTTTATAAGGTCTTTTTACATTTCCACTATACCATTTTTTCACTTCTCCTTCATACCAAGAGCATGATGCACAAGCTTCCCAAAACATTGTAAGTCCTTCTTTTGATATGATTTCTGGATTTATTAATACTTTAGCTTCATTGTAATCCTTCGTTTCTTTCTTTCCCTCGTCTGTTAATCTTTTATTCAATATTTCTAAGTTTGTATTTTTAACATATACTATTCTTTTAGGAATTCCTAATTGAACTGCTGCCATAGCCATTACATCATTTTGCATACAATAATCTTGAAGAACTACAATATTATTATGAAGTTCTGGATCACTAATGTCCACTTTTTTAGAATACTGTCTTAAATATTGTTCATTATTTTCAATTGTTATAGATTCTAATTTATCCATAATTTATATTTCCTTTTTTTATTTTATAACTTTATATTTCAATTCGATATATGAATTTTCAAGTTTATTACA
>CAZHCX010000118.1:0-2558 GCA_964531445.1 uncultured Clostridium sp.
TTCTTCTACCTTCGGGTATTCCTTGACGTAATGTTCAAGAGCGACGTCGCTGTTGCCGCCCAAAGATAAGCGCGAATCATGTATCCATTCACCTTTATTGCCGCTTCGTATATCCGCGAGTGTTGCGTGAGAAAGTAAATCTATCGGCGATTCAAACACATATACCTTACGGGGATTTGTTCCGTTCAGATAAAAGCTGTTTTCCTTGTCGGTACCTTCCGCGTCTATCCTGAACTTGCTGTGGGTGTTAGTTGAGCGAATCAAGCAGTAAACTGCGACTTTGTTGTTGTTGTAGACGATAAACACACAGTTGCCGCGTATATCCTCATAGATATATTCCATCCTCATTAAGAAAGATACTATTTGCGGAGAAATGCAGCGCGACTGAGTAAGATAAGCAAAAGCCCGTTTGAACTGTCCTTTTGCCTTCGGCGGCAGTACCAACGCTTTCTTTTCGGGCTTGGGAGCCTGCGGCGGCGCGGCTTGATACTGCGGGCGAGCTGCTTCCGCCTGTGACGGATTGATTACCATTTCCAATGCTTGAGCGTAGGTCTTGTTTTCATATTTCATCACAAACTCAAGCACGTCACCGCCGCCGATACGACGGCTGTTCCAATACCACGTCCGTTCATCAGCTTTTACCACAAGGCTGTAATGCTGTTTACAGCGATAAATGCGACCGATTTGTTTGAACGTGAAGCCGTAATGCCGTGTCAGGAAATCTATGACGGATACCATACGCGCGGCTTGCTTATCGTTATCGTCAAATATCCACATTTGCTTTTTTCTGTAGTAAAACATCAAAGATTCTCCCTGTCGATTTTCTTGATTTTGCGCTCATAACGCCATAAAAGATTGGTACAGAACAGCACGGGAAACGTGTTGATAAGGATTGTCATTTCATTTCCCGCGAACTGAAACAGACAGACATTGGCGGCTAACGCCACCAAAGACAAAAGCACCGAGATCCTCAGAGGATACGGTGCTTTCACTTTGCCTTTTATGACATAGCCCTCCTTTTGCCGCAACAGTATTTCTTTTCGATACACGTTGACAGAGAAAATAACGTAGATGTAAAAGCCTGTGCAAATCAATATCGTCATTTCAATCACCCCACATAGATGTCACAGATATAGACCTTGCCTGTCGCATTGTCTTTGGCGTAAAGCTGCGTATTTCCCTTGCGGCGGGCTTTGACCTTCGCTTCATTTTTGTTGGAAGTGAAGGTCAAAGGATTGGAATGGGCTCCACTCCATGTCACCTTGCTTGTGCCGTAGAGCGTGACGGTGATCGTCTGCCCGACGCTGATATGGTACTCCGATGCCGACAAATGAACGCTGTCCGTCTGTTCCTTTTTCCGTACCGTGACCTCACAACTCGCAGATTTGCCGTTGCCTGCGGTTGCAGTGATCGTCGCCTTGCCGACCTTTTTAGCGGTGATTTTACCGTTATTGACCGACTCAACGGCACTGTTCGAGCTGCTCCATGAAACAGATTGATTCGCATTCGATGGGCTGACCGCAGCAGATAGTTGAATGGCGTCGTCAACCTCAAGCGTTTTCGAGCTGTAATTGAGCTTAACGCTGCTTACAGCGTTGCCGCCTGAATTGCTGTATCTTCCGTTATTGTCGTAGGATACAACAGGTTCACCGCCGTAGGTTTGTGTGGCAGGCTGACTGTTCTGTGAGGTTCCGTTTGAATTACCGCTATTGTTACCTCCGTTGCTACTGCTTCCGCCTGATGATGAACCACCGGACGATGAACCGCTGCTCGACGGCGAGCTGCTTGTCTGCGGCGCGGCTGTCGGCTTTTCCTCTGAACGTGTTGTCGGTGGAACGGTTCGCGGTGCAGCGGTTGGTTCCGGAGCAATCGTCGGCGGCTGAACGGTCGTCGGAACCGTCGCCGTCGTATCATATTCAACGGGCAGCGTCGGATAATCGTAGTCCTCGGTCATAGCCTGTGTCGGCGGCTGTGTATCAAACAAAAAGAATGGAGCGGTTGTTGCCGCTTCGTCGGGCGTAGAAACCTGTCCCGCGCCGGAAACGCCCTTTATCACAAAGAGAACGATAACGATCAAAACAAGTACGCCGACGACGCTTCCTGCGAGTATTACAGGATTGATATGAATCATCGGAAAGCCGAAGCGCCGCCTTGAGGTTTGAGAAGCGGACAATTTGTCCAACTCATGACTGTTCAGCCTGATTCGGTGCGGTAAATGATCTTCCGGACTATCATCGGAATCCGTATCAGCAAACGTGTTGCCGCTTGCCATACTTGTCAGGATCTCTTTCAGCTTGATGTTGGAGAACTGTCCCTGCACAATACAATCCACAGGATAGTCATAGCTGTCGTCCTCGTCGGTCAGAACAAGGATTCTCATATACGGATATGTCTGTGTGATTTCTTCAACGGCGGCTTGGATATTCGTGCCGATGGCTGTAACGTCCGTATCGAGCAAGACAGCGTGAGGATTATACTTGTCGCCCAACAGGGAAATGAAATCGGAATCAATCCTTGTCACCGCGCCGAGCACAGCATTTTTCGGCGCGGTTTTCGCA
>CAZHCX010000119.1:0-2522 GCA_964531445.1 uncultured Clostridium sp.
AACTGTGCATTCCATTCTTGTTTGCCTGTGTACAAAACTATTGGTATTACACACGGATATTTAAATTCTTTTTTTATATATTTTATGTTTTTTATAACACTTTCTATTATTTGAAGTTGATATTCTGCTATTCTTAATGGCATGTTATAATCTCTAAATATCTTATCATGCAGATTACTAACCTTTTTACGTTCTTTATTTGTTACTTTTATTCCTGATTTTTTTAATTTTTTAAATTTGCCCGAATTTTTCTTATATGTAAATATTCACATATTACTACTACTTCCTTATTATACAATTTAGTTCTTAAACTGTCAATATTAATTTGATAGTTTAATTTATTGTCGCTATTATATTTATTATTTATTTTATTATTATATTTATTATCCTTAAACTTTTCTTTAATAGGGGTATTAAACTTGAGGAGGATATTCAACTTTTCTTAAATAGGTCCCTTCATTTTTTATTGGTATTAGTTTTCTCATTTCTACTTGTTTTGTATTTTCTTTGTAAATCAATTCTGTTGCAATATATTTTTTTACCTTTAATGAATTTATTAATCAAGTTAGACATTTGCCCTCTCCTCCTCTCTTGTTTCGTTTTATTTTGGCTTTAGTGCCTTTTTTATTACAAAGTTATATAGTTTTATATCTTTAAAATGTAGATAAAAAATTCCCATAAAAATAAGCCTTAGACTTATTTCTAAATCTAAAGCTATACTTTTCTTTAAATTTTGCCGACAGTGTTGGCAAAATTTCTATCTAACATTTTTATTTATTGTTGTATTTTCCAATATCCACTTTTATTATTTCCCACTCTTTCTATTATTTGTCTTTTTTGTAAATTATTCATATTATTAGTTATTGTTCTTTTTGATACTCCTATTCTTTCGCTTAATTTTGCTTGAGAAATTGTAGGTTCATTTTTTATTGTTTCTAATATTTTAATCTCTACATCGGTGAATCTATTGGTGAAATTATCGGTGAAGTTATTGGCAAAATTACTATTACTATTTTTTGTATTCATTTCATTTAATAATTGTGTATAAATTTTTGATGGATTACATTTTATCATTACTCCACTTGATTTAATCTCTATTTCTGGTATTGGTGTATTATATTGTTCACATTCTTTTTTTATTTTCTCAAAACCTCTTCCCCAAGATTCTATAAAACCAGCTTTAAAAAATGTTTGTGCTATTAATGGATTATATGGCTTTGAATAATGTTTCTCAAATAAATTTTGTGTAGATAATTCTTCTGGAAATTTTCCATCATTCCATACATAAATTTTATCATCATAAATGCTTATTTGTACTGGATTACTTTCTTCATATTGTTTATGGTTAATACTGTTTAGTAAAATCTCTCTAAATCCGTTCACGAGGGAACATATATTCTTCTATTCTTTGTACTCCTTCATAATGTATAAGTGCTTTTAAATATTTAAGATATATTAAATCAATAGCTTTATCTATTTGTAAAATTAACGCTCCTTGTATTTCATCCTGATATCTTAAGTCTGCATCATCATTTTCAAAAAAACCTATTTTTATATATGCACCTACAATCCATTTATTAGGATTTTTTCCAAATAACAATATTGCTGCTTTGTTTAAATAATTACCATCATATAATCCTAAATTTTTAAGTAGTGTTTCATTATCAATTTCTACATCTTCCACTTTCAAACGACCACTTTTTACTGCTTTCTCTTTAAACACTTTAAAAGCTTCTTCGCTTAGATCGTCTAACGTAGCATTCTTAACTGGTAAATCTTCCCATCGTTTTCCTACTCTATCTAGCATAAATTTGTCAAGTTCACTACCTGTAACTTCGTGATTATTGCTCCCACTTCTTAAATAAAATCTTCCTTGATAACTTATAGGCATTGGATAACTATCTAATCTTATAACAATGTATAATAAATCATTTTCTTCTTCTATTTTTACTTCTGGTATAATTCCCATTGTATCTTTTATTTTATTTGGAATTTCCTTTACAAGTTTAACAGCATTATTTATACCTACAACTTTTCCTTTATCATCTTTACCAATATATATAATTCCTCCATTTGCATTTGCCATTCCACAAACCCATTTTAAATATTCATCTTTCCAAACAGTTTTAAATTCTATATCTTGATGGAAAAATATTATAAATAACGTTAATAACTTTTTGCATGACTAATAGACCACCAAAATACACCTATGCTATTTTTTAACATAAGTAATTTTGTTGGTCTATATTTAATCTATTCATTTTTTTGTTTATTAAAGTATAACTCTGTAACTTACAATTCAAAATTTGCAAAAACAAAAAAAATTTAGTACAATAAGAAAAAAACCAAAAGTACAAATACTCTTGGCTATAAAAGGAAGTAAAAAATGGATATCAACGAAAAATTTATGAAAGAAGCTTTAAAAGAAGCAAAAAAAGCATATGACAAACTAGAAGTACCAGTAGGTGCAGTAATTGTAAAAGATGGAAAAATAATTGCAAGAGCACACAATTTAAAAGAAA
>CAZHCX010000120.1:0-2480 GCA_964531445.1 uncultured Clostridium sp.
TTTTTTGACATTATTTATCTTTCATCTATTTGTTTATGATTTTCTACTAGTTTTTTCATTCTTCTAAGTGTACTTTCACTTACTCCTGCTTTTTGTGCTTTTTCTTCTAATGTTCCATTTACGTTTTCTGCTATTTCTACTATCTTACAAGCGTTTTCATATTGCAATTCTTCTTTAGTTTTTGCGTCTCTTATAATAATTTCTCTATCTTCATATTTGCCTAATAATCTAGTTATCATTTCTTTTTCAAAAATACTAAATTCTTCTTTACGAAGCTTCCTTTTTGCGTGTTCTTTGCATAAAACGTATAAATCGTTGTATTCTTTATCTTCTTTTAACTTTTCTACTTCTCTTCCAATTCTTCTTGCTGGAATCCCATATTCTTGACCAATTTCAACCTGGCTTAAGTTTGTTTCTATCATTTCTATTAATAAAGCTTTAAAATTAATATGTGAATAATCTGGTTTTCTTTCGGTTTCATATTCTATATATTCTTTCTTTAACTCTTTATCGTTTGAATTAATTACATATTCTGCTAATTTTTCTTTAAATGTTAATTTATCTATGTTTAATTCTGTGTAAGCATCTTTCATACTTATTTTTCCAGCAAATAATTTTTTTGCAACTACTTTCATTTTTTCTGAATCAATATTTTTTGTTTGATTATTCTTTTTGTTGTATTCCAAAATCATTTCAAATTTTTGTGCTTCTTCTGAACCTTCTGGAAATAGTTCTCTTGATTTTTTTACTATACTCTCTCTATTAATACCGTATTCTTCTTCTAATTTTCTTAATGATTTACCTTCAAGTAATTCTTTGAAAATTTTTTGAAATTTTTTTATTTCTATATCCATTAATATATTTTCTCCTTATGTTGTTATTTCAACCAAATAATCAACGTCCCTAATAGTTGAAATTATTCTCCTTTTAAATACCACATATGCTCTTCTGTTATTTTTAATTCTTGCATTGTTCCAATAAGGTCTTTATTTCCTTCAAAAACAACAACTTTATTGCTGTCTGTTCTTCCTGTAAGCATGTTTTCATTATTTTTGCTTGTTCCTTCAACTAGAACTTTTTGAGTTGTTCCTATATATTCTTTGTTTCTTTCTGCAATTTGACTTTCAACTAAAGCTTTTAATTTATCAAATCTTATATGTTTATTTTCTTCTGGAACTTGATTTTCCATTTTGTTTCCTGGTGTTCCAACTCTTCTTGAATAAATGAACATATATACTTGCTCATATTTTACTTTTTCTACAACGTCTAATGTATCTTCAAATTCTTCGTCTGTTTCACCTGGGAAACCAACGATTATATCTGTTGAAAGTGTTAAGTTTGGTATTTTAGCTTTCATTTTTTCTACTAATTGTAAGTATTGTTCTTTTGTGTATTTTCTATTCATTTCTTTTAGTACTTTAGTATTTCCAGCTTGTAATGGTAAATGAACTAATTTACATACTTTTTCGCAATCTGCTATTGCTTCTATAACATCATCTGTAAAATCCTTTGGATGTGGTGATACGAATCTGATTCTTTCTATTCCTTCAATTTTATTTACAGCTCTTAATAGTGTTGCAAATGAATTGATTCCTTCGTATTCTTCGAATTCTATTCCTTTTTCTCTTTCAACTCTTAAATATGAATTTACATTTTGCCCTAATAGAGTTATTTCTTTATATCCTTGTTTTGCAAGTTCTTGAACTTCCTCAATAATGGCTTTTGGTTCTCTACTTCTTTCTCTACCACGTACATATGGAACTATACAGTATGAACAGAAGTTGTTGCATCCGTTCATTATTGTTACTGATGCTTTTATTGAGCTATCTCTTCTTATTGGTAACCCTTCATATACTTTTCCATCAATATCTAATATATCTTCTAATTTCTTTTTATTTTCTAAAACTTCGTATAAATCTTGTGGAAATTTATGCATTGTGTGTGTTCCGAATAACATATCTGTGTATGGATAGCTTTCTTTTATTTTATCTGTGATGTGTTTTTCTTGCATCATACATCCACCAATTGCGATTACTGTTCCTCTTTCTTCTTTTAATTTCTTTAATTCTCCTAATTTTCCAAATAGTCTGTCTTCTGCATTTTCTCTTACACAACATGTGTTTAAAACTGCTAAATCAGCTTCTTTTGAGTCATCAGTTCTTTCATAACCCATTTCTTCTATCATTCCTGATAATTTTTCTGAGTCGTTTTCATTTAGCTGGCATCCCATTGTTAAAATGTTGTATTTTAGCATTTTGTTTTTGTTTATTTCTTTTACTTTTTCTATGTATTCTTTTTGTGTTTTTATTTCATTATTTGTTTCCAATTTTATAACCTCCAATACTTGTATATTTTACAATATTTTGTCACTTTTTGCAAGCTTTTTTGGTCAATGGGTATGGTTCTGATTGACCGTTTTTAACAAAAGAACAATAGCGGACATTAATAACATTGTTGCTATTTAGAACATTGTAAAGTCC
>CAZHCX010000121.1:0-2474 GCA_964531445.1 uncultured Clostridium sp.
TGTTATTTGAAAGAGCAAGAAAATATGAAACATCAAGCTTTAAAGGATTATATAACTTTATAAACTTTATAGAAAAATTAAAAAGTAATTCTAGTGATTTAAGCCCTGCAAAAATAATAAGCGAAAATGATAATGTTATAAGAATAATGAGTATTCACAAGAGTAAAGGACTTGAATTTCCAATTGTATTTCTTTCAAATACAAACAAACAATTTAATGAACAAGAAATAAGAAAAAATCCAGTTTTGCTACATCAAGACTTAGGAATAGGAGCAAAATTTATAGATTATAACACTCAAGTTCAATTCGACACACAAACAAGAGAAGCAATAAAAAACATAATCACAAACGAAAATATATCAGAAGAAATGAGAATTCTATATGTTGCATTAACAAGAGCAAAAGAAAAATTAATAATAACAGGTATATCAAATGATTTTGATAAAAAAATGGAAAACATAGAAAAACAACGAGACATTTATCCTAAAGAAAATGGAAAAATAAATCCAATAGTAATAAAAAAATACAAAGATTATCTAGATTGGATATTGCTTGTTTATCAATATGAAAAGCATAATACACAAAATTTAATAAATGTTAATGTTATAAATTCAAAAGATGTTATTACAACAAAAGAATCAGAGCCGGAGGATATAGATTCTAAAAAAATCATAGAAGTTTTAGATAAAAATAAAACTAATGAAAAAGATATAGAAAATGTTAAAAATATAATTGAATTTGAATATGAAAATCAACTTGCAACAACAATTCCTACAAAAAGTTCGGTAACACAAATAAAACAAATGAAACAGGAAAAGAAAAAGGTTGATGACCCAAAAGAAATAACATTTGACAAACCTAAATTTTTAAACGAAGATGCGGAAATAAAAATATCAGCAGCACAAAGAGGAACATTAATACATTTATGTATGCAAAAACTAAATCCAAAAGAAGAATATGACTTAAATAAGGTGAAAGAATTAATAAACAACTTGCTTCAAAAAAATATAATTTCTGTAAAAGAAGCGGAAGCAATAAATCCATATAAGATTTTAGAATTTACAAAATCAGAAATATGGCAAGAACTAAAAAATGCAAAAGAAATATATCAAGAAAAACCATTTTATATAAATGTACCAGCAAAGGAAATTTATGAAGAAGAGGTAGAAGAAAATGTATTAGTACAAGGTATTATAGATTTGTACTACATTAATGCAGACAATAATCTTGTTTTGTTGGATTATAAAACAGATTATGTGGAAAAGGGAAAAGAAAATGAATTAGTTGAAAAATACAGAGGTCAGCTAAAGTTGTATAAAGATGCACTTGAAAGTGCTTTGAACAGAAAAGTTGATAGGGTTTGTATTTATTCAGTTTATTTGGACCATCTATTAAAAATGTGAAAAATCGTACAAACCTATCTATCAAAAATGTGAAAAATCATATAAAAACATCTATTAAAAATGTGAAAAATCTTGACTTTTAAAGTTTGGAGATGTATTATATGTGTATAGGGGTGATTATATGGAAAGAAAAATTTATTCAGAATTGAAAGAATGGAAAGAAAATGGAATAGAAAAGCCACTAATGGTAATAGGGGCTAGACAGATTGGAAAAACATATATAATAAAAAAATTTTGTGAAAAAGAATTTGAAAAATATGTATACATCAACTTATTTGAACACTCTGAAATAATTGAAATATTTAAAAGAAACATAAGTACAATCGAAAAATTTAAAATGATGAAAATAGCACTTAATATTGATATAGATTTAGAAAACACCATAATATTTTTTGATGAAATTCAAGAAAGTGAAGAGTTAATAAGTAGTTTAAAATATTTTAATGAGGCGCCAGAAAGTTATAAAATAATATGTGCTGGAAGTTTATTAGGTGTAAAACTAAAAAGAATGTCAAAAGCATTTCCGGTAGGAAGAGTAAAAATGCTAACAATGTATCCAATGGATTTTGAAGAATTTTTAATGGCGACATCTGGAAAAGAAATAATTGAAGAAATCAAATTATGCTATAAAGAATCAAAACCAATTGATCAAGTATTACATGAAAAATTATTACAATTATATAGATATTATCTATGTATTGGAGGAATGCCAGATGTTATAAACAATTTTATAAAAAACACTCAAGATATAGTAAAAGTTGATAAAACAATTGTTGAAGACATAATTACTTCATATATGAATGATATGACAAAATATGTTAGTGATAAAACCGAAACAGTAAGGAGAGAAAGAATATACAATTCTATTCCAATGCAATTAACAAATCTAAGTAATAAATTTCAATACGGAAAAATTGAAAACAATGCTAGAAGAAAAAATTATGAAACGGCACTTGAGTGGTTATTATCTAGTACAATGGTATTGCAAAGTAATTTGCTTACAAAGGTTGAAATTCCGCCAAAAGCTTTTCTTAATTTGGAATATATAAATTATATTTAAGTGATGTTGGA
>CAZHCX010000122.1:0-2468 GCA_964531445.1 uncultured Clostridium sp.
AATACTCACCGACGTGGACAATTACAATTCTGTCGGCACTATCAGCTTTTGCTTGGGAGTAGGTCTGCCATAACCGATCGTTAAGGGTGTCATTTTGTTCCGTAACTGTTGCTACAGACACAGGCGTTTCTGTCACAGGCTCCTTTGGTTCGATCGGTTCAGGCTCAATAATCGGCGGCAAGCCCTCGACATCAATCCTCACGCCGCTTTCACGGGCTTCCTCGCGTTCAAGCCATTCAGGGTACAATGCTTTTTGCGTCGGACTTAGATATTGGTCAGCGCGTATCAGCTCGCCGATACGCTGTTCGACCTGACTCCATTTCAACAGTAGTTTCGGAGCGTCGTCGGCAAAACCGCGCTGCAAGTGAATCCCTTTGCCATCATGGTTTTCATCAATGCCCGTACCTGTTATGACGGGATAGGAACCGCCCCAACCGTATTCATTTTTCAGAAAACTGATGCGTTCGCTCTGCGTCGAAGGCGTTTGGAATTGCCGGTAAATCCGCATTTTGCTCTGCGAAACGCCGCCCCCTCGCGTGAGCACCGCGTCGATTATCTCTTGTGTAAAAACAAAAGCAGGCTTTTCTTCGCCTGAAAAGCCCGGAACCAATTCCAACTGTCCTTCCTGATTTTGCTGTGGCTTGGCGGTATCGCGCAGCTCACCGAGCAGCCGCATTCCTTCAAAATGTGCTGCAACCGTTCTCCACTGATAAAAGCTCTGTGAAGTGCGGTCACCGTAACCGCCTGTCCATAAATGGAGCACACTTCGATAGGCTTTATATCCCATCCTGCGACCGTCGGGGATAATGACCTCCGTAAAATCATGGTTGAAAATGCTTTTGATGTAGTCAACGCGCTTCTGTTCGTCATGCTCGGCGACAAAATAAGCTGCGATTTCTTCTTTGGTCGCCTTCAAATGCGGCGTTGATAGCAGAATGGCGTTGATATCATTCGTGTTTCCGAAGAAGGGAATGCTTTTATCCTCAAATTCTCCCTTGTAATCTTCAAAATCAAAATCGCCGCTGACATATCGGTCACTATTGATGACGGATAAAATAGCTTGGTTGGCTTCCAATACATCATCAGAGTAGGCGCTTTGAATATCAAACTTACCCTCGGTATGCTCGATTTTCTTTGTTTCGCGGTTGTAAACGCTGAATCCCAAATAGCCGTCGGCAAGATAGTCCACTCCGGCATCAACGGCTTCTTTAATCGTCGCGTACTCTAACTTTTCATCATAACCGCCGTCGTCTCCGGCGTTGGTGATAACCTGATACACCTTCGGAATATCCGGCTCGGCTTCAATATGGTCAGGCGGCTTTTCGGGTTCAGACGGAATAGATTGGACTATTTCTTCGGCAACGTCAGGCTCGCGCAGTTCAACCTGATATTCTCCGTTCTCGTCCGTGACCAACATACCGACAGTGTGACCGTTTTCAACTAATTCATCAATATAATCATTATACTTGAATGCGGGAAATCCGCACATAGGAGTGCGTTCGCCCTCGGCAATGGTACGGCTCGTCAATACAAATTCAAGCTGATCGGCAATGATACGCGCGTCATCGCCTAACGCTTCATAGAAATCACCGACGCGCATGACAAGCAAGGCGTCGGGATAATTGTCCTTCGCCGTGAAATATCTCTGCGCCATAGGTGTGTAGCGGCTGTAGTCATTCTGAACAGGCTGTGCTTCCTGCTGCTGTTTCTCCAACTCAATAGGGATTTACGAGAGATTTCGACAAAAAATCCGCCGCGTTATCGACCGCTAAGAAATCCTCCGTCACAATCGCTTCCATTTGCTCCATGACTTCGCTATAAAAAATCCGTTGCAGCGATGTTTCGTCGGAGCCGTATATACGCTGCACCGCTTTGAGGACGGCTTCGTTATTCTCATGGGCGAAAAAGCTCATTTCTTTGTGAGAAGCGATCCGCTTATCCTCAACGGTAGCCGAATACGGATACGCGATCGCATACCGTCCTTTATTAGCGTTGTCATACAACAGGATTTGCTTGGAGTATCGGCGCGGCACCCTGCCGTAGAGCTGCCATTGGTTGTAGGAGAGCAGGAGATCGGAGCCGATATTCTGCGCGTAAGCCGCGACCGCATTGTTAAAGCTCATACGGAAGTTGAATGCGGCAGTTTGCAGAAATCGGTTGTACTCCTGCGGAGAGCTGCAAATGCGTGGGAGCGTTTCATTATACAGCCGATTTAGTTTTTGATATTTTTCATTCATTCGTTAAGTTCTCCCTGTTTCATTATTCACTAACTTTTCAAAATAAAAAAGTGGACAATTTGTCCACTCAAGCTGTTAATTGATTCAATTCAAATCTTCAAAAAAGAAAAAGCCACAAGGTTCTTTCCTCATGGCTTAGGTGTGTATGTGTAATTGTTGATGATGGCTATGGAACTATAAATCAGAATTTGTCAGATAATAATTACAGACAGAAAAATGCTTTTGTAATGC
>CAZHCX010000123.1:0-2429 GCA_964531445.1 uncultured Clostridium sp.
TGAAGTGATAAAATAAATGTAGACACAAAAAAACGTGTTTACATTTATTTTTTTTATTATAATAAAATTTGAAAGGAGATTTTATATGTCAAGAATTAGAAAAGAACCAAATAGATATTGGTCTAAAGAAGAAAAATTAAGAATAATAAATCTTGTCTTATTAAATGGATTATCAACACATCAAGTAGCAAAAAATGAAGATATTTCAAGTGGAATGTTAAGAAATTGGATAAAAAAATATATAGAACAAGGTGAAGAATCTTTAGAAAATAAAAGAAAACCAGGCAATCCGCTTATGAAGTATTCAAAAAGAAAAGAATTATCAGAGTTAGAAAAATTAGAATATGAAAATATGAAATTAAGAATTGAGAACGAAAGATTAAAAAAAGGTTATATGATGAAAGGAGATGGTTCGTTTGTAATGTACAAAAAATAAAAGAATATGAGTTTGAAATAGTATTAACATTAAGCAATGAATTTAATGTTAAGTCACTTTGTGAGTGTATGAATATTTCAAGAAGTGGATATTATAAATGGTTAAAGAATAAAGACAAATTAAATAGATATGAAATTAATAGATTAGAAATAGAAAAATTAGTAAGAGACATTCATAAGAAGAAGCCAAGTTATGGATATCGTAGAATTAATAGAATAATATTAAGAACAACAGGATGGATAATATCAGATAATTTAGTACATAAAGTATGTAAATGTCTTAAAATCAAATCTCAAGCGAAACATTATAAATATAAAAAGTCTGGTGAAGAATCAATAAAATATGAAAATCTAGTAAAAGGTGATTGGAACGCAACAAGACCATTTGAGAAAATAGTATCAGATACGACAGCAATAGGCTTTAAAAAGAAAATATATGATTGGACTTATTATTTAGATGTATTTAATAATGAAATTGTAGGATCAGATGTTAGAGAATTCAAACATGGTGCAAATGTATTAAATCATAGAGAAGCATTAAAAAAGATGCTAGAAGCAAAAATAAAAAGAGGATATAAAGACCTTGAAACAATATTTCACACAGATCAAGGTGCAGTATATTCCTCTCGTTCATTTAACAACATGCATAAAGATTTTTTAATAAAGCGTTCAATGTCTAGAGCTGGAACTCCAACAGATAATCCAGTAATAGAATCAAAAAACGGTTGGTTAAAAAAAGAAATGCATATTGATTTTGATACAAATAATTATAACACAGTTCAAGAATTTATTGAAGAACTAGTTAGAGACAATAACTATTATAGGCCATGCTACGCATTAAATTATAAAACCCCAGTTGAATATAGAATTCAACTAGGGTTCTCATAATAATAATTTTTTGTGTCTACTTTTTGTTGACTACTTCAAGTTTCTACTGGCTTTTTTTTTATTTGATTAAATCATTTATATCAATACTTAAAATATTATAAACTTTTGGATATGCTCCTCCATATGAGTCGGCTGCGCTTTCAAGTAAGAAATATAATCTATCATCTTTAACAAAAATTCCTTCTGACATAGGAGGGAGCTTAACAGTTTTTACTTTATTTGCTTTATAAAATTTACTACCGTTATTATTTTCAATAATATTATCATATATTTCAAGATTTGAATTTATAAGGTATGTATATGATTCAGAAAAGAAAACTTTATTTTTATTTATAGCCATTCCTTGAACCATTTTTGGAAGTGAATAGCTATAATCAGGTTCAGTAAAATATGAAGAGTTTTCTTTAGTAAGTGAAAATCCATAAAGCTTTGGATCATCATTAGGAACAGGGTAGACCGGTTTTAAGAAAAAGTCACCAATCCATAAGATATTATTTTCTTCATCACAATAGCAAAAATCACCTCTAATTGTAAGATCTCCAGATTTTGTTGCTCTAATTTTGTCAGTGCTTGTTAAAGCATCATCCATACTATATTCGTATATTTTATAATCACTTGTTATATAAATTGTATCTTTATAAGTTTCAATTCCACCAACGTGTGAAGTACTTTCATTTCCGTTTTCATCTAATAATTCAAGTTCTTTTATAAATTTTTTATCTGTGAAGTTTGTCAAATATAATTTACTTACTTTATGTTCCTTGTTATAAGATGTTTGTAATACTAAATCATGTTCTCTATTATAAGTAAGTCCTTGAGGAACATAACCATCTTTAATTCCTTGAACAGAAAATTCTTCTTTATAATATTTTTTTTGTAAATGATATCTAATGTTAATTCTTGCATAATCTAGAATAAATAAAACTATACAAGAGCAAAGAACTATAAGAATAATTTTTATAATAATTTTTACTATATTCATATTTTTTCTCCTAGATAATATATAAATATCTTATCATAAAATGAATAATAGTAAAAGATTTTTAAAATGAACAGCGGGCCCTCCAAAAGTGGAGGACCCGCAGGTGATATTGTTAACAGGTTAC
>CAZHCX010000124.1:0-2420 GCA_964531445.1 uncultured Clostridium sp.
TAATTTTAAAAGAAATAATGGTATTACTTTGGTTGCGTTAGTTATAACCATTATACTTTTGTTAATACTAGCAGGAATTACAATATCAAGCTTAACAAGCTCTGGCTTATTTAAAGCAGCACAAAACGCAAGAACTACAACAGATGAGTCTACAATATTAGAAAAAATAAAATTATCTCTAATGAATTCTAGATTTGGAGAAGGTAAATATGGCGAAATCGATTTAGGGTTACTAGAAGAAGAATTAGTAAGACAAGGAATTGAAAGTAGCGAAATTACAAAAGGTGAAGGTGGAAAGCTACCTTGGAAGATAACACATAATGGATTTACATTTGAAATTAAAGAAGATGGAACAATAGAAAAAGTAAATGGAATTTCATTAAATAAGACAGTGTTAAAATTAATGAAAGGTGCTAATGAAACATTAGTAGCAACAAAAACAGAAGGGCTAACTGGAGATGTAGAATGGTCTAGTTCAAATACAAGTGTTGCAACAGTTGATAATGCTGGTAAGGTAACAGTTGTAGGAGAGTCTGGAAGTGCAGATATTACAGCAAGTATTTCTGGTACAGGTTATAGTACAAAATGTACAGTAACAGTTGCTAAGGCTATAGCTGGAGTAAAAATTGTAGAACCAGCTACAGGAAAACTAGAAGTTGGGGTTAATGCAACAGGAACAATAAAAGTTGCACCAACAAATAATGATTCAGAAGAGGTTGTTTATACTGTAACTTCTTCAGATACAAGCAATCAATATGTTGAAGCAACAGTAAGTGGAGATACAATTACAGTAAAAGGTAAGGCAACAACATCAAGCGATATAACACTTACAATTGAAGGAAAAGGAAAATCAACTAATATAAGTAAAACTGTAACAGCTACTGTAACAGTAACAAAAAAATTAGTTTCATTAACAGCAGAACAAATTAAAGCAAGTCCAAAAACATATTATGGAAAAGAAGTAAAAAATTATACAGCTGGTGGATTAACTTATAGAATTTTCTATGTTGATGAAAATAATAAAATTTATTTAAAAGGTGATGATAAAACATCAACAAATTTAAATGATTATGCAAATTATGATGCAACAAATACACTAGTAAGAGAGTTAAATCCAGAATGGGCAACTAAAACAACAGGAACTCAAACAGTTGCTAGAGGCAAGGATGAAACAAATTGGAACGAAAATGAAAAAGCTGCTGCTTGGTTATGTTCTCCGGTAAAAATAAAAAATGGACAAACAATAAATTCAACATTACCTTGGGCTAATTATTTTGATTCAACAAAAGCCGAATACGTTATTGGTGGACCAAGTGTAGAAATGTATGTAAAATCATACAATCAAACACACGATAAAGATGCAAATGGTAAAGATGCTTTGGGATACCAATATCAAACAACAAATACACCAGGTTATATATATAAAGTATTTGGAGAAGTACAAAATGGTGGATGGTATACTAATAGTAATACAATAGATGTAACAAATTTTGAAAAAATATATGGAAAAGGAAATTATATGTGGCTTGCCTCTCCGTCTGCTAATGACTCTCGCCGTGTATGCGTTGTGGTTTGCTACAATGCGCACTTGAGCCACGGCCGCTATGACTATACCAATGGGCTTTCTCCGCTAGTTTCTCTACAATCTGGAATCAATGTACAGGTAGAAGAGTAATATAAATAGATGGGTATAAAAAGTAGAATATTAGATTAAAGGGTAAGTGTGCTATCAGGCCACTGGTCTGATGGCACTGGCTTACAAAAGGAGGGTTTTATGTCACTATTACAGATGGCACAGCAGTTGAAACAAATACACCCAGATTATGTGCTTATATATAAAGTAGGGGTATTTTATAATACATATGGAAAAGATAGTTATATTATTGCTTCAAATTTTAATTATGCTATAAATATGAAAGGTAATATTGCAATTTGTGGGGTTTCGAAAAAAGCAATAGGAAAAGTAACAGCTAAATTAGAAGAAAAGAAGATTAATTATTTGATTATAGATCCAAGAAACAATTATGATGTTGAAGTAAAAAGTGACAATAAGAACCTTAATACATATAACAAAGAATTTGAAAAAGCATATTTAATTGAAAAACACAAAAGAAAAATACATAGAATTGTAGAAAAACTAAGTGAATATGTTGGAAAAAATGAATTTCCAGAAATAATACAACGAATGGAAGAAATATTAAATGAAAACAGAGAAATTTAAAGTTATTGATTTTATAAGACAATTATTGGTAATGATAGATAAAGAATTAGAAAACTTTCCAAAAAAAGAATTAGAATTAAAAAACAGAATTAAAACAAATGGCTTTGATATACTGGAATTAGTATATGAAGCAAATTCAATAGAAGATAAGGAATATAAAGTTAAACTATTACAACGAATTTTAGCAAAAATAAAGGTT
>CAZHCX010000125.1:0-2412 GCA_964531445.1 uncultured Clostridium sp.
ATATATTTGAAAATCGTAGGATAAGACAGCGAACAAAGCCTTGCAAATTCAGCCTTGTTGATTTCGCCGTTTTTATACTTGGGATAATGCTTGTAGAACACGTTTGGGATATCGTCTGTTGAGGTTGTCGGTCTGCCGAGCTGTTTTCCTTTCGCTTTGGCGTTCTTCAAGCCGCTTTTCACGCGCTGACTGATCATGTTGCGCTCCAACTCGCTGAATACACCCATCATTTTCAGCATACCCTCTGTCATAGGGTCAAGCTCTCTTGTGCACTCAACGACGAAGGACCCCAACACCAATCTAATGTGCTTTTCTTTGACAAACTCAATGACCTCGCAGAGCTGTTTTGTGCTGCGCGTGATTCTGCTGACTTCGGTAGCGACGATCGTATCGCCTGATTTGACAGTTTCCAACAGCCGTTGAAGTTCTACGCGGTCATTCTTCATACCACTGTCGTATTCACGGTAAATGGTTCTGTCAGTAGCGCCGAGCTGTTTCAGCTCGCGTATTTGTCGGTTAATGTCCTGCATTTCCTCGTTAGTAGAACACCTTGCGTAACCGTAAATCATAATTGCACCTCGATCTCATTTTTGAAAAGTATAAACGAAAACCCTTGTCGTATTTCGTTTACACTTTTTGCGTTTTTTATGCGGATTTTTGACGGCTTTCCCGTCAGCGTTTAGCTATAAAAGAAAAGATTTGTTTTTGTTTATACTGTTTTTTTCGTTTTTTCTCAAAAATACAAAAAGACCTATTTACATTTAGAACAGATGTTTGTATAATTGAGATAGATATTTGTGGAGGTGAAGATGGTGGCTCATATTTTTCAAAACGGAGATAAAGCGTATATCATTGATAACGTTAGGTTTTTGCGCGAGGTTATAGTTTTGAAAGTAACGAGAGATTTATGCATTATTCGTTATGTTGATAATGGTGCTGTAATTCGCATCAGACTAAGCCGTTTGTATGAAACCGAAAAAGAAGCGATCGACCGCTTGCCGCCGGACGCACACCCGAAAAAGCGCAACCATTGGGACTATGAGATGTATCACTAAAAAAGTTGCTTTTATGGTTTTCGGAACGATAAACTGCAAATTCGTTCCAACGTTCGCACGAATAGCAAAAGAATCGTTCCTATCTGAATCCCAACAGAAGAAAAAAACGAATTTGTGCGTGTACAACGGCGCGGCGGCGGTCGGACGGGATTTGAGCGGAGATTTGGACAGAGTTTGCCTATGTGAGTTGATTTGCGGCGCGTCAGCGTTGAATCGTCAGGTTTTCGGAAAAATTTTTGCCGCCCTAAGTTACATCTATACTTTAAGTAAAGATATAATCTTTTTTTCTTTCTGTTGGTATACAAGTGGGTACTATACAATGAGCTGAATATTTTTGGACTACCCCGTGTTTCAAAAAAATAATAGCTAATTAACTTGACAATTCGCGCTTTTTGAATTAAGATAGTATTGTAAAACAGTTTTACGCATTTACTTAATTGGAAGAAGCTGAGGGCTAAGCAGCTTCTTCCTTTTTTCTGCCTGATTTTCCTTTTCGGCGGCTTTAGGGTAACGACCTTATAGTGGTTATCCGAAAGGCTGCCGTTTTTCTTTTTGACAGAGCGTTTCTTTATCAGCCCCATGCTGCACAGCTCCCTGACGGTCTGAATGACAGCAGAGCGCTTCAGCTTCAGCGCGGCGCGTATGTCGTTGTAGCTGTTCCAAAACCATCTGGAAGCGCTGTCGGCGCACTTGCAGAAGAACAGATACATTCTCGTTTGTGCGGCGGTCAGCTCATATTTCAGGAAAAGGCGGCTGACAAAGAAAAAATCCCGTCCTGTTACGACGGGAAGTGTATAGACGTATGTGCCGAGCTTTTTGTAATCATCATAGTAGCGGTCAATGCGTTTGATGTAGCCGAGCCTGCAAAGAGCGTTCGCTGCGTCGCTGATCGTCTGCGTTGACTTGATGCCGCATATCTTTTTCAGAGCCTTCTGGCTTATCTTTATGTACTTGTTGCCCTTGTAAATAGAGCGGCTGCGCAAGCTGTAGAGAGCCGCGATCACCTTGAACTGTGTCGGTGTAAGGTCTGCGGCAAAAATGCTGTTAGGCAGCTTAAACAGGTCATTTTGACGGCGTTTCATAGTATCACCTTTTCATAATATTAGGGTGTGGTCGAATCAGATCGACCAAATCCTCATTGAAATCCTTTAACTTTGGAATCTCGCGGGTCACGATGTAACCCATATCCTTATACTTCTCCGCATAGGCTTTAATCGCTTTTTCGCCGCCCATGTCATTGTCAACGCAAAAGCAGATTTCTTCTACCTTGGTGTATTCCTTGACAAAGTGAGCGAGGGCAACGTCGCTGTTGCCGCCCAAAGACAAGCGTGTTTCGTTCAGCCATTCTCCTTTTACG
>CAZHCX010000126.1:0-2403 GCA_964531445.1 uncultured Clostridium sp.
TTCTCACTAACCTTCTTTGCAGGATCGATGCAATGCTCAAGAGTGGAAATGTTGTTCTTCTTGTTTACCTTATAGAAGGACACATACCGGTAATGCCCAACCATGTTGTAGGTGATCTCCCGGTGGAAGAACGAATTGTGCGTGAGGACAAAAATCTGCTTGATGTATTTCCCTTCGTATTCATGGCCTTCCAGCCGGACGCTGTTACTGCAAACGCCAAGCATCTCCCGGACAAGAGCGCTCACAATGAAGAGTGCGCTGCTGTCCATACTGGATACCGGGTCATCAATGACAACAATTTTGTCTTTTCCGGCATCCTTCTCAGAGGTGCTACCACGGACAATATGGTAGAAATACAAGAAAGCAATGAAGTTCCGTTCACCCTCACTCAGGTTTTCGGCAACAGCTCCGTCCTCTCGGATAACCTCATACACACCTTTGACGCCTGATTTCTCACGAAGATAAAAGTCCTCAAAGCCTGAATCTTTCAGATGGGCATTAATACTGTCCACGGTCATCTTGGTGTTGACTACCTTGGAATTCAGATCAGTGAGCTCCGCAGACAGGTCCTTATATTTCTGCTGAAGCTCCCGGACTCTTTTGTTCAAGGCTTCGACAGCATCTTCAATTTCTTTTTTGCTTTTTCGGTATGCCGCAACCTCATCATTCAGGATGAAGGCGATTTCCTCCCACACCTTGCGATAGCAATCCAATTGCTTATCGTGTTTGGTGCTCACAATATCATTAGTTATTTGAATCTGCTGATTGATCGATTCGACCATAGCATCCAGTTCTTCAATCAGCATATCAGTATCTTTCAGTTCTACCTTTTTTGCCGGAGAAGTTATTTTTGACTCGATCAGCTGCAGGTTAGTGGTAACCCTTGCTTCCAGCTGGTCCAGTTTCTTTTCATAGTCCTTGGTGTCAACCTTCGGGAAGACATCGTTCAGATTTGCCCTATACCAATTGATCAGGCTCTGCATCTTATCTGTATAGGCCGTCTGGAAGGACCTCAGATCATCAATATCTTGCTGATATTCTTCGTCAAAGCACTCCGCGATATTCTTTTCAAAAGATTCCGGCAGCGCCTGCTGACAGAATGGGCACTTCCCGTCAGCATGTTTTACATAAGCAAAGTGTCCGGTCTTAACCCAATCTGTAGCCTGCAGAGCCTTCATGAATCTGGCGAAGTCTGTATCCCGGCTACTCGTGATGGATTTTCCCAGAAGCGGTAGACCGCTTAGATCAAAAAAACCGATCAAGTCCTTAGATGCTTTGAACAGGCTGTAGCTTCTGGCATTCGGGTCATAGGCAATATCGTACTGTTCTTCGATCTCCTCGATAGTGTGGTGAACAGCTTCATGGCGGCCTGACAGGACTTCTTCAGAAAACTGCTGCTTTTTCTTTTTTCCATTCTGCGTTTTTTCAAAGCGTTTTCTAACTGTCTCGGTATAATCCCAGCATGTTGTTTGGAATGTGGCCAGCAGTGGGTCCAGCTCCGCCTTCTTTTTATCCCTCTCACCTGCAGTATTTTTACCTTCAGTTATGGTGTCGTCTCTCTCTGCAGTTTTCTCATCAATTTGTCTTCTGATTTCTACGTTCTCTTCGCTCAGCGTAAAAACACCCTGAAGGTCTCCGTACGTTTCAAAATTGCGGTTTATGAAATCCTGATTGTAAATAAGAATGGAATAGCCATCCGGATTCACGCCAGCCTGCCAGCGAAGAGCAGCAGGGTCCATAAAGGCCTTGGCAACAGTGGACTTGCCAGCACCATTTTTACCAAACAGGAAATTGATGTAGGTGGGTTGAAACTTCTCGCTGTGGAAAGTAGCCGCATCGAGAGTGATTTCTTCAATTATGCCATGCATTTTCTCGGTCATGCGTCTGCCTCCTTCCAGCATAGTTTTAACTGTGTCATTCGGAGATTCTTCCTTGTCTGACCCATTCATCGACCTCTGATATCTTGAATTTATAACGCTTCCCGGCGCGATACACCGGAAGCTTTCCGTTTTTTATCCACGTCCGCACAGTATCCGCGCTAACGCTGAGGTGCTCAGCTATGTCCTCAAGGTTAACCCATTTTTCTGCTGCTTCCTGCATTGCATTTTCTATTTCTTGGTTCATCTCTTACCTCCAAAGTTCCAACATGGTTAACGCTGCATATTGAATACAGGCACCGGCAGATTCGCTTCGTAAAGCTCCTGAATCAAATCCACTCGTTTTATCGCCCAATGAGTTCTGTTCAGTTCATTGAAACGATTATTACCAACAAGTCCAAGTTCTTCCAGCATCTCATTTAACCGTTGTTGCACAATATCACTCTTGTAGCCGCAGAAGTATATTTTCACGTCGTTGTCATATATCTTTATATCAGATACGAAACCATAGATTACGCGCTGATCG
>CAZHCX010000127.1:0-2402 GCA_964531445.1 uncultured Clostridium sp.
TGGTTTAACAAAAAAATTGAAGAAATTGAAACAGAGCTAAAAACAAACCAAGAAAAAGGTTTAACAGAAGAACAAGTAGCAGAAATTAGAAAAGAGAAAGGATACAACGAACTACAAGCAGGAAAAAAGAAAACACTATTACAAAGATTTGCAGATCAATTTAAAGATTTCTCAATAATTGTATTAATTATTGCAGCAATTGTATCTGGAATTGTAGGAGTTGGACAAGGTGAAGGTATAACAGATACAATCATAATTTTAATAGTTGTAATTGTTAATGCAATCATTGGAGTTGCTCAAGAAAGCAAAGCTGAAAAATCTTTAGAGGCTTTACAAAAATTAAGTGACCATGCTTCTAAAGTTATTAGAAATGGAAATTTACAGGTAATACCTGCAAGAGAGTTAGTACCTGGAGATATTGTTGTTTTAGATACAGGTGATTACATTCCAGCTGACTTAAGAATTATAGAAGAGGCTAATTTAAAAGCACAAGAAAGTTCACTAACTGGTGAATCTGTTCCAGTTGAAAAAACATCAGAAGTTATAGATGATGCTGAAATTGGAATTGGTGATAGGAAAAATATGTTATTTTCTTCAAGTTTAGTAACTTACGGTAGAGGAAAAGGAATTGTTGTAGAAACTGGTATGACTACAGAAGTTGGTAAAATTGCTGGTATGATAAATTCTACAGAAAAGCAAGAAACACCACTACAACAAAAATTAAATAAATTAGGAAAAACACTAGGAATTGCAGCTTTAGCAATATGTCTATTAATTTTTGTAATAGGATTATTACAAGGCAAAGAAGTTATAACAATGTTTATGACTGCTGTTTCATTAGCTGTTGCAGCAATACCAGAAGGACTAGTTGCTGTATCAACAATCGTTTTAGCAATTGGTGTTCAAAAAATGGTAAAAAGAAATGCTATTGTAAAAAGATTACCAGCAGTTGAAACATTAGGAAGCAGTACTGTAATTTGTTCTGATAAAACAGGAACACTTACACAAAACAAAATGACAGTTCAAAAAATATTCTGGAACAATGCAACAAGAGAATCAGAAAATATTCCTTCAGACGAAATTGATGAGGAACTAAAAAGACTTGTTTATGCAAATATGCTATGTAATGATACAAAAATAGCACAAGATGGAAGCTTAACAGGTGACCCAACAGAAACAGCATTAGTTGATATGGCATTTAAATTGGATTTTGACCCAAGTGTATATGATAGAATGCCTCGTGTTCAAGAGTTGCCATTTGATTCAGATAGAAAATTAATGACAACTGTAAATGAAGTTGATGGAAAATATATAGTTTATACAAAAGGTGGAATTGATGAATTATTAAAAAGATGTTCATCTTATGAAATATCAAACGAAGTTCACCAAGATTTAGATGAATATGTAAATAAAATAAGAGAAAAAAATGAAGATATGGCAAAAGAGGCACTAAGAGTTTTGGGTTGTGCTTATAAAGAAATTGACCATGTTCCAACAAAAGAAGAAATGCAAACGATTGAAAATGATTTAATCTTTATAGGTATGGTAGGAATGATTGATCCACCAAGACCTGAGGCAAAAGTTGCTGTAGAAAAATGCAAAACAGCAGGTATAAAAGTTGTAATGATTACAGGTGACCACAAAATTACAGCATCTGCAATTGCTAAAAAATTAGGAATATTAGAAAACGAAAATGAAGCAATAACTGGAACAGAACTTGAACAAATGTCAGATGACGAATTATACGAAAATGTAAGAAAATATTCAGTTTATGCAAGAGTTTCTCCAGAACATAAAGTTAGAATTGTAAATGCATGGCAAAGACAAGGTGAAATAGTTGCCATGACAGGTGATGGAGTAAACGATAGTCCAGCACTTAAAAAATCAGATATTGGTTGTGCAATGGGAATAGTTGGAACTGATGTTGCTAAAGAAGCGGCAGATGTAATATTAACAGATGATAACTTTGCAACAGTTGTATCAGCAGTTGAAGAGGGAAGAAGAATATATGACAACATTTTAAAAGTAATTCAATTCTTATTATCAAGTAACATTGGCGAAATCGTAGTATTATTCTTTGCAACATTATTAACACCATTATTCAGCAAATGGTTTGGAATAACAGATGTAAGTGGATTAGAAATATTATTACCAATCCACATTTTATGGATAAACTTAGTAACAGATTCATTACCAGCATTAGCACTTGCATTTGACCCTGCAAACAGCGATATAATGCAAAGAAAACCTGTAAAACCAGGGAAAGGAATATTTACAAAAGGTATGACTTGGAGAATAGTTTACCAAGGTGTAATGATTGGTGGATTAACGCTTGCAGCATTTATGATAGGACTTGCAACAACAAAAACACCAATAAATGGATTAACACTTGACCAATCAAA
>CAZHCX010000128.1:0-2369 GCA_964531445.1 uncultured Clostridium sp.
GCTAATCCTCCATAAATTTCTGATCCAGGATATATAAATCCTCTGTTTTTGCATAATGCAACTAATGTGTCCATTGATTTTAACATAAAAATACCTCCTTTTAAATAGGGATTAAGGGACGTTCCTTAAAATCCCTTTTTGCAGGGATTTTGAGGAACGTCCCCTAATCCCTGTTTCTAGGAAATCAAAAAAACTCTCATTCCTAGCCTATATAGCTAGGGACGAAAGTTTTATTTCCGCGTTTCCACCCTAATTCTTAAACTTTTTAGTTTTTGTTTAAGCACCTTAATTTATTTATTACTCCAAAGCTCCCCATGCCTATTTTATTGCAAGTTTTCCAGCGTTTAACCTGCTCTCTCTTAATAAAATTTACAGCATTTTTTCTTTTTCATTGTAATTCTTATTTAATTGTTTGATTGTTTCAAATAAATCTCATACTAATTCATACAACTTCATTTATATTCTTATATTTAATCTATTTGAATAATCTGGCAGGGGTAGTAGGATTCGAACCCACACAGGCGGTTTTGGAGACCGATGTGCTACCATTGACACTATACCCCTATGTCTTTTTTAATCTTGTTCTATCTTAGCATATTTTTTTTGTTTTGGCAATAGTAATTTTGGTTTTTTTATTTTTTTTAAATTTTCAAGCTTTTCCAAATTAATAGAAACATTTGAAAAAGCTTGAATCTATTCTTTTACAAGTACTGAACGGAATCCTCCATAGTACGAACTACCACCACCATCACGCGTAAAATTAAACAATCCTGAATTTTCACCTGTCCATAAGTTTCCTCCACGCATAATAAACGGTCCATGTAGAGCTGGAAAGCTCGAATTATCTTTAAACCAAGAATTACTTCCTGTTCCTGATGTTGATGTTTCTTTTATTCCATCTCCATATATTTTATTTGCATTATAATTTTTTTGTGAACCCGAATTGATATCAGACTCACCTGAATCATTACTTTTATATACTGTTACATATTTTGTTGATGTGCTATCTTTTGCCCCATTATTTAACATAGAGCCTCCGTGATTTGTTAAATACATATTTCCGTTTGCCACTAATCCTGCTGTTCTTTCGTAATTTCCTCCGGACATATCGTATATTCCATAAATATTGCCTGTTGTACTTGCCTTTGTTCCTTTTAATTGTTTCCAATTATATGCATATTGTATTGTTCTATTGTTTATTTCATCTTTTGTTGATGCAAGTCCTGTTGATTTTGTTGTTAGTGAGCACATTCCAGTTATTGCATATATGCTTCTTATGCTATTGTTTAAACTTACATTATTTATGTTGATATCTTCTGTGTCTAAACCAAATATGCTTTTACTTAAATATGCAACCGCACCCCATTCACTATTTTTCATCAAATGACTGTCTGCATTGCCACTTTCTAATCCGTATATATTTTGCGAACTTGTTAAATCTCTTGATAAATTATACGCATCATTTTGATTTATGTAATTCATAGAATATGTCATTCCTTGAAATGTTGGATATTTTATTTTTGTTTTGGCTTCTCCATAATCTCCATACAAATTTCTTGCAGGTTGACTTGATTCTTCGTTTGTTCCGTCTTCGCCTTTTCTTACCCATACATTTTTTTGTGAATATTCCACATTGCTATCTGTTGTTGGTGTAACACTGTTATTCCCACCTGCATATCCTGCTTCGAACTTAGCAACCCAAATTCCAGATAATTCTTTGTCCCATCCACCGTTTGCAAATCCGATATTTGATTCGTTTGTAAATGCTGGATGTACTGTGTAATCTGCTGTTGTGTCAATTGTTTGTTCTAATTTTGTTTGCCTTTGTGCCTTTTTTGTTTCTCCATTTTTTTGATATTCATCTGTTGTTCCTTGCAAAAATACTATATCAAATTTTTGGTTTGTTTTATCAATTTTATACGCAAATCTTGGAATCCATACCCACATGCTTCCATCTATAGTTTTTACATTTGCCCATTTTTTACTGTTATAATCATACCAACTCTGGTCATCAGCCGTTGTTGTTACAATCTCTCCTTCTGCACTTTCTGTTGGTTCGGTAAATTTGATTGGTGTCATTCCTGTTAAAGTTCTGGTGTATTTACTTTTTGCTTTTCGTTCCAATTTTGTTTTGATTGTTCAGAGTCATTTTCTTGTTTATCCGTTTGTTCTGATTCATTTTCTTCATTGCCAGATTGTTTTTGATTATTGTGTCTATTTATTTCTGATTCGTATTCTGAAAGTCTTGTTTTTTCCAATTCTTCTGCTTCATCTTGTTTTTCTTTTGTGTATTTTGCTTTTCCTAACAATCCATTGCCCATAATACTTGATATTGCAACTCCTGCCAAAATTAACAACAATATTACGGT
>CAZHCX010000129.1:0-2297 GCA_964531445.1 uncultured Clostridium sp.
CCATTAAAATTGTTTCTATAACATCATCAAAATGATGTCCTAATGCTATTTTATTGCATCCTAATTCTTGTGCTTTTCTATATAAATGACCTCTTCTCATTCTTGCACATAAGTAACATGGGTGGTCTTCTACACCTGCTACTGTGTCATATATATTTGTATTAAATATTGTTATTGGGATGTTTAATAATTTTGCATTGCTTATTATTTTTTGTCTATTGATGTCATTGTAACCTGGGTCCATTACTAAAAATACCACTTCAAAATTTACTTTTCTGTGTTTTTTTAGTTCTTGCATACATTTTGCAAGTAACATTGAATCTTTTCCACCTGACATACATACAGCAATTTTGTCTCCTTCTTGCACCATGTCAAATTCTTTTATTCCTTTTATAAATTGACTCCATATTTTTTTACGGTATGTTGTTATTATACTTTTTTCTATTTCTTGATATCTTTCCATTTTACACCTCTTTAAATTCTTTATAACATTTATCAAATATTCTTAAAAATTCGTTTATTTCTTCGTCTTTTATTAAGTGGCTTAAGCTGATTCTCCATGATGAGAATGCTCTTTTTCTATCTTTTGTCATTGTCATTACTGGTCTTGATGGAGTTATTGTTACTGTACATGCTGATTTTATTGATACACATACATTATATTCTTCTAGATTTTCCTTGAATTCTGTTGCTTTTACTCCACTTACACTTATGTTTAAAATGAATGGTGTTGCATCTATTGGCGAATTTATTTTTACATCTTCATATTTTGCAAATTCATTTTTTAGTATATTATTTATTTCTAATACTCTATTGTATCTATCTTGATAATTTTCAAAAGCTAACTCTAATGCTTTTTCCATTGCTATTATTTGTCCAACTACTGGAGTTCCACTTCTGTATATTGTAGTACTTCCTCCACCATTTATTAATGGGTCTAGCACTATTCCTTTTCTTTTTAGTAATGCACCGAATCCGTTTAATCCATAAAATTTGTGTGGTGCAAATGAAATCATATCTACACCTTCAAAGTTTAATTTTGTTTTTCCAATAGCTTGAGTTGCATCAACATGTAAAAAACAGTCTGGATAATCTTTTAAAATTTTAGAAATTTCTTCTATTGGTTGAACTATTCCAACTTCACTGTCTACATAGCAAATTGATACTAAAATTGTATCTTTTCTAAGCATTGATTTAAGTTGTTCAATATCAACTTTTCCGTTTTTATCTATGTTTAATAGGTCAATTTCATACCCTTGCTCTTTTAAATATGTTAGCGGACTGCTTACTGATGAATGTTCTAAAAATGTTGTTATTATGTGCTTTCCGTTTTCTCTGTAGGCACTTGCTACTCCTTTAATTGCTAGGTTGTTTGATTCACTTGATCCTGATGTGTATATTATTTCGTTATTTTCTGATAAATTAGTATTTTCCTCTAACATTTTTAATATTTTGTGTGTTGCTTCGTCTATTTTGCTTTTTACTTCTTGTCCTAGTCCGTGTGTTGAGTTTGGGTTTGCAAAATATTTTAGCGTTGTTTCGTTAAATGTTTTTATTACTTCTTCATCTACTGGCGTGTTTGCTGCGTAGTCTAAATAGATACTTTTATTCATTAAAATTCTTCTTTCTTTTTTTATTTTAACGTATTGTATTATACATCATTTTTAATTTATGGTCAATGGGGATGGTTCTATTTGGCACATTTCATTGTCAAATAGAACGCCATTTTTTGATAACAATTTTAAATTTTTATCAATACTTCATATATATTTTCTATAATCTTTTATTTTAGTTATTTTTGTGGTATCATATATACATAATATTCAAAATAAAAGCACCGGTTTATAGGTATCCACAAAACCTAAACAAATCTAATAAAAGGAGTTAAAATAAAATGTTCAAATTACATTCAGATTATAAACCAACAGGCGACCAACCACAAGCAATTGAATACTTAACAAAAGGAATTGAACAAGGGAAAAAATTTCAAACACTTTTAGGAGTTACAGGTTCTGGTAAAACATTCACAATGGCAAACATAATACAAAATGTACAAAAGCCAACATTAGTATTAGCACACAATAAAACATTAGCAGGCCAATTATATTCAGAATTTAAAGAATTCTTCCCTGAAAACAATGTTGAATACTTTGTTAGTTATTATGATTATTATCAGCCAGAAAGCTACATTCCTCAATCTGACACATATATAGAAAAAGACGCATCAATCAATGATGAAATTGATAAACTTCGTCATTCTGCAACAGCATCATTATTTGAAACAAAAGATGTTATCA
>CAZHCX010000130.1:0-2287 GCA_964531445.1 uncultured Clostridium sp.
TTTGGCGTTGTATCCTTGATATACTTGGCGATCGTCGCCATCGGCGACAGATTGTGAGAGACATTCGGCTTAAGCACAGGGAAGGACTTGTTGATATAGTCCACAAAGGCAGGACAGCAGGAGCTGGTCAAAAAGCCCTTTTCCGCAAGCTCCTTGGATTCCGCCTGCGCTACCATATCCGCGCCGAGAGCGGCTTCTACAACGGTATGGAAGCCCAGCACTTTCAGACCGGTAATCACCTGACCGAGTTTTGCGTATGTAAACTGGCTGGAAATAGACGGCGCAACAACAGCATAAAGCTTATAGTTCTTTCCCCGTTCGCATTTCTTCAGCAAATCAATGACATTCAAAATAAAGGATTTGTCGCTGATAGCGCCGAACGGGCACTGATAAACACACGCTCCGCATGAAATGCACTTTTCATCGTTGATCTGCGCCGCCTTATCTTCATTAATGCTGATCGCATTGATTTTGCAGGCATTCTGACAGGGGCGCTTGCGGTTAGCAATCGCGGAATAAGGGCAGACCTTGGCACACTGACCGCATTCCACGCATTTGCTTTTATCGATATGCGCCACGTGATTGTGGTCAAAGTGAATCGCGCCTCGCTTGCACACATCTTCGCAACGGTGAGCCAAACAGCCGCGGCAGGAATCTGTGACCTCATAGCCGGCGGCAGGACATTCGTCACAGGCGATGTCGATTACCTCTATAACATTTTGACGGTCAGAGTTACCGCCCATAGCGATTTTAACACGCTCGGCGAGGATCGCCCTCTCTTTATATACGCAACAGCGCATGGTCGGCGTTTTGCCGGGAACGATGATTTTCGGAATATCCAGCACGTTCTCCAACAGCGTATCGTTCCACGCCTGCCGCGCGACCTCGCGCAGCACCTTGTATTTCAAATACTGCACCTTGGTATCAAATTTTCTTAACTTATTCATTTGCGTTCACCTAAAAATAACTGACCTTGATGCGTTTGCCCATCAGCTTGAGCGCCTTTGAAAGCTCCTGCACCAAATTCATTTTAATGTTGAAATTTATCGGCAAATCGGGATTTTGATGCGCCGGATTAACAGCCTTGCCGACATAAAAATTTATATCCGTTGCTTCCTCAAACAACAGACGGCTTATAAGCGAAGCACCGTCATTGCTGTAGCCCCATTCCTCATAGGAATCGTTGTTATTAATATAGTCGTTGGCATATTCCACGACCTTGTTGATGGTGATAACGCCTTCGGTTACCAAATCGACGCCCTCCAGCTCCGCGATCGGCGGCACGTCGCTGCGCTCAAAGCTGAGCTTTGGTCTGAGCGGTTTCCGCAGCCACTTTGCGGCGATGGAAGAAGTCGTTCCGCCGCAGATGATATGCTTGCCCTCCTTTGAGAAAAACAGGCTCATCATACGGTCGCAATCGTCCCTGTCGGAAGGAGGGCCGAAAAGAATGTTCATCGGAACACGCTTGCGGATTTTAATAACACAAGCGGTTGCGTCATCGCCGGGCTTACCGTTGTATAGGCGGTTGACCTCGTCAATCAGCAGCGTGGAAAGCACCTTAGCAGTGAAGCCGCCTTCTGACATACCCAGCATATATTCGGCAATATCTTCCCATTTCCATCCGAAGTTATAGGCAATACCGATCCCGGCGTGAGGACAGCCGTCGCTCATGGCGATGATGATGTCATCCTCCTGTAGGCGGATAACAGATTTGTATATCGTTTTTCCGCCGATACTGAGCTCGGTTTTGGCGTAATCGTAAAGAGCGCCGTCGCGGATATAGATGATGTGAGGGTTATCATATTGGATCAGCTCGATGGTACGGGAGTTGATAATGTGCATAATGGTAAAGGTTGAGTACGCAACGCCGCGTACCGAGCACACAGGGAGCGTTGCGGCAATGGTAGACACACATTCCTCCAATGGCAGTCCCTCCGCCATCAGTGTCGAGATGATCTTGGAGGTCAGCGTAGACAGAATACTCGCTTTTACTCCGCTGCCCATACCGTCCGCCAACACAATAACGGTAGAATCAGCGCCCTGCTCTACTATATCAATATGGTCGCCGCAGAGCTGTTCGCCGTCGTGGTTAATGCTTTTGTAGCCGATTTCCGCACATAAATCATTCATCCGTAATCGACTCCTTCAGCTTTGACATCGCAATTTTTGTTTCGGCAGCAGTTTCTCCGAGCAGCGAAGCGATCTCCTGTACGATGCGCATTTGCTTATCGACTACCTTGTCTGCGACCTCCACCGTTTGACGGCTGATATCCTCCTTGCGGCGGCG
>CAZHCX010000131.1:0-2282 GCA_964531445.1 uncultured Clostridium sp.
ATTTGAAATTTCTTTTTCTGCCATTTTATTGGCACCTCCTCTAAATTTTCATATTTATTATTGAACTTCTTTTACTTGTGAGAACTCTAGTTCAACCGGAGTTTCTCTTCCAAACATTGAAACTAAAACTTTTACTTTATTTTTTTCTTTGTTAATTTCTTGAACTGTTCCTACAAAGCCTTCAAATGCTCCGTTCATAACTTCAACTTGTTCACCTATTTTGTAATCTACATTTAGTTCAGGTATATCAAATCCCATATTTCTGATTTCATCTTCAGTTAACGGAATTGGATCTGTTCCAGATCCTACGAAACCTGTTACACCTCTTGTATTTCTTACAATGTACCATGTTTCTTCTGTTACTATCATTTTAACTAAAACATATCCTGGGAAAACTTTTTTAAGATTTGTTTTTCTTTTTCCATCTTTTATTTCAATTTGTTCTTCCATTGGTACAATAATATCAAAGAAATAACTTTCTAGTTCTCTGTTTTTTATTGTTTTTTCTAAGTCTGTTTTTACTTTATTTTCATATCCTGAATATGTATGTACAACATACCATCTTGGATTCATATCGTAATCTTTTTGAGACATTATTTTAGGCCTCCTTCATTATTTATAAAATAATTTAACAATTATTGTGCATCAACTGTTTCTGTATTTTCTTGATTTTCTACAACTTCAGCATTTGCTTCTGAATTAGTTGTTTCAGCTTCAACTGCTTCGTCTTCAGAAACTTCGTTTGTTGTTTCATTTACTGAAGAATTGCTAACAACTTCTTTTATTTTATTTATTCCTTGTGTATTAATTGTTTTAAATACAAAATCTAATGCAAATACTATTACTGAAGTAATTATAACGATTACTAATACAGCTACTGTATTGTTTACTAATTGTTTAGGCGTTGGCCAACTTACTTTCTTTAATTCGGCCTTAAAACTTTTACTAAAGTTCTTTTTATCTTTATTATTTTTAACTTCTTTTTTAGCCATTTTGTTTCCTCCCTAAAATAGCTCTACTTATTTTATTTTGTTTCTTTATGTGTTGTACGTTTTTTACAGAATTTACAATATTTAACTATTTCTAATCTATCTGTATTATTTCTTTTGTTTTTTGAAGTCATATAATTTCTTCTTTTACATTCTGTACATTCTAATGTTATATTTTCTCTTGGTCCTTTTGCTGCCATTTTAATACACCTCCGAATTACCATACTTTTTTTATTTATTAAACGATGTGATCGTATGTCCGTAATATACATACGCTAAGATATTTTACCATTTTTTTGCAGTTATGTCAATGAATTTACGTAAAAATTTGAATTTTTTTTATTTTTTCTTTTGAACTGAAAAACCGAACTTTCCAAGTTTTTTTCCCATTGAATAATATCCACCGTTTGCATAAGAAATTAAGTTACATTTTGAAATATCAAATGCACCTTTTTCATCAATAAATTTTTCATCGCTGTTTATTGCTAAAACCTCTGCTACAAACATTGTATGGCTTCCTAATTCTTTTATCTCTTTCACCTTACATTCAACTGAAACTGGACTTTCTTTTATCATAGGACATTTAACAAAATTTGCTTTTTCTTTGTGTAGGTTCATTTCTTTAAATTTATCATATTTTTCTCCTGATCTAACACCACACCAGTCTGTTGCTTTTACTAAATCTTGTGTTGTTAAATTTATAACAAATTCTCCTTGTTCTTTTATCATGTTATATGAATATCTTGATGGTCTAACAGATATATAAACCATTGCTGGATTTGTATTTAATATTCCAGTCCATGCTACTGTTATAATGTTTGACTTTTCCATTGTTCCACAACTTACCATTACTGCTGGTATTGGATATAAAAATGTTCCTGGTTTCCACATTACTTTTGACATATCATCACTTCTCCTTTATAAAAATATTTAAAAATAAAATACTGATTGTATTTTTCTTTTTATTTTACTTTTAAATATCCTTATTTATTACTTATCATGGTGTTATTATACCATTAATTTTTGTTTTAATATATATTTTATTAGAAAATAAAAAAATCTAGCGACAACCTATCTTCCCAGCAGGGTAACCCGCAAGTATTTTCGGCACATTTAGGCTTGACTTCTGTGTTCGGAATGGGAACAGGTATTACCCTAAATGTCATCATCACTAGAAAATTATTGTGTATAAATGTACACTGAAAAATACATAGATGATTTAGTTTTAGAATCTATTTTCCGATTACTTTGTTATTTCTTAACTTAACGTTTTGTGGTTAAGCCCTCGATTTA
>CAZHCX010000132.1:0-2261 GCA_964531445.1 uncultured Clostridium sp.
ATTTCACTTAACCTGTTTACGAACTCACGATATTCAGAAAGATCAACATTTCTGAGAATATTGGATTTACCAACTGAACCTGCATTTTCCAATTCAAGAATGCTGGTTAAGAAATCAAATAACACGCTTCCTTTTCTGACGTTTTTGTGAATGTCTCCATCATTTTTAAGATTAACATTGATTTCAACATATATTTTGTCTGCATCCTGAAAGATGTATAATTTGAATCTGTTGACTGTTTTTTCTTCGCCATCATCGTCAAAGGTAAATGATGAAACTGAAGCCATTTCAGGTCTGCCTCTGATTAGGGTTCCATCTTCAAAGTCTTTTAATTCTGCTTTTTCATATCCTTCCGGAATTTCTACAATTTCTTCATAATCTAATTGTGTACCTGTAAATATTGTCTGTTTAGTGTTTTCAAAGCTCATTTTAATTCTCTCCTAAAAATATTAAAAGAGGAACTAGCTATTGTCCTCTTTTAGAAATTTTGATTGTCCTGCAATCTTTTCAGCTGACATTTCTTCTGCTGACACTTCTCCTGCTCCAATGAGTTCAGCTATTGCACGGTTTGTAGCACGTGTCTTTGCAGTTGACATTATTGTGTGGTCTGAGACTTTGTCCTTTCCTTTCTCGGACCTTGAGCATAATGCATCTGATTCAACGCTGCGGCCATTTGGAAGTGATGCTCTAACGCAGTAGTATGCTTCTCTGACTCTTCCCATTTTTGTTCGCTCAATTTCACGATCCACTATTTCGGTATCGACATTGAATGCACGGGAGAGTTTCTGCCATGCTGACTTTTTCTTGAAGTGTCTTTTCACTTTAACGTAGTTTCCGTTTTCATCCTTTTCCTTAACAATAATTTCCTGATAGTCACTGTCATTCAATAATCCTTTGCATAGTCTCTGATATGCGTCCCATTGCTCAATTGCAACATCGACATCAGGGACGGTATCGACTTTGACTATTTCTGTTTCCTGTGGATTTTCTATTAGTTCGGCTTTTACCATTTTTTCACCTTTTATAATGTTCCAAAGCTTGAGATTGTTATTCCAAACCATCCAATAGCTATGGCAAATATTATGCTTCCAATCCAAATCACTTTTGGATTCAACTTCATTTCCTTTTTCGGATATAATCTTGCTGGTTTGCTCATCTGTATGACTTCCTTATGATGCGAATTTCACTGATGAAGTTCAGGTTGATTATTTGGATTGTTCCGTTTTTCCTGTGGATTGCTATTGTGTTTTCGTTTAGCAAATGGAATTCATCTGATTTTGAAAGCAAAAAATGAATGCCTTCATTTGCATAGTGAAAACCGATGCAGTATCCATCAGTAAGTTTTTGTTGCATTTCAAGAAGTGTACTTTCCATTTCAGTCACTCCTTTTTTTCCTGAATCCGACAATGAACGCCTCTCCTCTTATGAACTTGATGAGTCCGATATCTCCCGCTTTTGCATATTGAATCAGTGCCAATAGCTTGGTATGGATTAGTGTCTGGTATGCCTTTTTGCCGCCGTCCACCAATACGATACCGTCATCGTCAATGTAGAGGATTTCCTGTTCAACATCACCTTTGGCAACTTTGATTTCACCGCTGTGGGTAAGGATGCCGTGGTAGTTGTCTTCGAACTGATTATGTTCGATTCCGCAATCTGGCAAATAGCTGTCCATTCTATTCACCTTTATTCAAATGTTCATTGAACATTGCCATTATGTCGTCCCATATGTCTTTTGGGACTAAGACATGTGTTTTCCCATTTACTTCTTGTTCTAACATGATTTTAGACTCCTGTTATATTTTTTAATTCATCGTCTCTTGTGTTAATCCAGCTTCATTATTTTGATTCTGTATGACTGGAAGAATTCCCTTTCATTGCGGATGTTATCGCTTTCCTGAATTTCGGCAATGCATTCTTCAAGTGCCCTGAAATTATTGAAAATTATTATTTCATTGGGCTGGGGTTTTATTACTTCACACATTTTTTGTATCTCCTATTTTCCCATCTCGTGAATGGATGTAAATGATCAACCGTCTAAAATTCAATAGGAGTCAGAAGTCTTTGAAAAATAAAAAATAGTATGTTGTTAAAAATAGTTTTCAATTCTTTACCGAATATTTAGTACAAGATAAACACTGCTTTTTTTAATTTACAAATGTTTATATATTCCTTAAAATAAACTAGAAACTGGGTTAAGTTTTGAAAAGTATTAATTTTTAACATTGTTTCGCGACGTGTCTAATTATTTTTATTTTTCT
>CAZHCX010000133.1:0-1211 GCA_964531445.1 uncultured Clostridium sp.
AGCCCATCACATCGGTTTTACCAAGCTGAATATGAAGGCGGTTCAGCGTATTTCCAACCGTGTCCTGCGGCACAGTGTAATCTTTCATTTTGCCGTGATACTCAACGTGAATCGTAACGGGCGGCTTTGGGAGAATTTCATTTTTGCGATAAAGAACGCGGACGGCTTTTTTCTGCGATTTCGGCTGAATCGGCAAATCCGTCCGAGCGTGAACGAAGCAGGAAAGGCTGATGATCGTCAGAATCAATACACCGATCAAACCGATTTTAATCGTCATTGTCCGATTGCGGAATATCAATATCTCCACCGCCTTTCAGCTTGTTTTGAAGAAAAACAATTTTATAAACCACAAAATTGTGGTACTTCTTTCTCTTGAAAAAGCGCGAACGATAATAACCGCTTACCGCTACCAAATCTCCCTTGTGCGCATATTCACAGAGATTTTTTGCAATACGGTTATAGCAGACTAATTCGGGAAAATCTGTTTCTCCCTTTTCATTTTCAACCGCAAGCTGAAAGAAGCAATACGGAGCGTCTTGTCCTTCTGACGGATTACGCAATATGGGGTCTTTGGTAATACGCCCGATAAAATGTGCAACATTAAGCATTCTTAATTCCTTCCTGTCTGTGCTTTGATTTATCGCATTTTCTGCGTTTGTGAATAACTATTCCAATAGAAAAAGAAATCACACTGAGGGCGATCACAGCGCCGATAATCGGTATCGCTGACATTCTTTTGGTGTTGGTATGTATCTGTATTTCATCAGCTGTCGCCGCGTTCCCGGACGTATAAACACGCTTTGCGTGAACAAGCAGGCGATGACTGTTAATTCCGTAGGGATAACAGGTGATTAAGGTCAACAGCTCTTTGCCGTGCTCCACCTTGAGCTTTGTGATGTCGTCGGGCTCAACGACTTCCTTATTACTTGTCAGGCGAATGGTTTGCTTCTGCTTGTCGGTGAGGTTTGTTTTGATGATACATTTGGTTGTGGGTCAGCCTGCCTTGATAACAGCCCTGCGGCGGTGACTGCCGTCTATCAGCTCATATTTGCCGTTTGGCAGGGGAGCGACAATGCAAGGGCTTAACTGTCCGTCTTTTGCAATACGCTCCGCGAGCTGTTCAATGGTTTCGTCGTGAATCTGAAACCGTTGGCTGTTATCCTCAATAATCAGCTCATTTCGGATTTCGACGATCTGAGTGTCGGTAGTGC
>CAZHCX010000133.1:1221-1792 GCA_964531445.1 uncultured Clostridium sp.
TGCCGTGCTCCACCTTGAGCTTTGTGATGTCGTCGGGCTCAACGACTTCCTTATCGAAAACCTTGTATGTCAATTTTTGATTGAGGATTCTGATGTATATGATGTCGTCGGAGATCAGCTCGTCTATATCATCAAAAAACTTCTGTGACGGATAGCCGCTATGCGCCGAAACACAGGCGCGGGTATCTATTCCGCCGATCGGGAAAGAAGTCTTTTCCAAATGCGCTGCGCCCTTTTTCAGTACATCTTCACTTTCCCCGTGATAGACAGGCAACTTGACCTTGATTGATGGGATTTCAATCGTTCCCATGATGCCGTCGTCAACGTCGAGAATATCAAAATAATCATTCAGGATTTTTTCGTATTCCTCGTTGCCGCCGTCAAAGAAATCTGTTGCGATCACCTTATTGTATTGCGCCGCATTTGCAGCTCGGCATGGATCTCCGAATCCGAGGACGTGTTGACGTTCCTGTTGTATTCGTCGATCGTCGATTCAGTATAGTGTTCGTTTATCTGATTGCTGATCGGGGGATAAAGGAAACAGCCAACGCTGAATATTCCGAACGTGATC
>CAZHCX010000133.1:1802-2259 GCA_964531445.1 uncultured Clostridium sp.
ATTTTTGAGAGTGAGGGACAGCGCAGGGCTGCCCCTCTTACAAAGGAGAGATTATAAAACGAATTATTCGTGATTATCTGTTTTTAATGCGGCGAGAAACAAGGAACATTGTGCCACCGACCAGCAGAGAAATAACGCCAGCGAGATATACATACTGAACGTAACCCCCTGTCTGCGGAACGATCAGCTTCGTGTCGGTCACGGTCACGGAAGCAAAGCCGTCTTTAGGAGCGTTCTCGACCCAAGTGTTATTGGTAAATGCGTCGAGGTAAGAAACCTCTACGGAAATCGGAATTACCTTGCCGTACACGTTGTAGCCTTCGGGCGCTTCTAACTCGGCGATAAAGTAGTTGCCGCTCTGCACCTTCATTTCCTCGTTGCTGCCGTTGAGGAAAATGACCTTACCGTTGGTGTCGGAGGTGCGGACGGCGATCGCGTGTTCTTTATTGGAAGCCTC
>CAZHCX010000134.1:0-2203 GCA_964531445.1 uncultured Clostridium sp.
ACCCGCTCCGAAGTGTACAGTGGTGTCTAAGGCAGGGCCAGCATCACGTTTTACGCATTCAACAGCTCCGGCAATCGCGGCATCGCCTGCGGTCTGAACAACCTGCAGAAGATCCGTGACGGTGAACCCCTCGGCGGCAAGGCCAGCGCAGAGGCTGACTTCGCTACCGACGAAGACGAAGATTTCCTTGACTGATGGAGGTGCCAACTATGAGTGCTACTACGATTCTCTGCATCCTTCTCCTTTCCCTCTACCTGCTTCTGGCGGTGTTCTGGATCGTCCGGTCCATCATCGATGCCATCGACGACCGGAAACGTGAGAAACGCAATGCCCAGTGGGAGGCCGAGCGCCAGCAGCTCGAAAAAGAACGTGCCATGCGTGAGGTCGAATACCATGAGGCTCGTATGAAGGAACTCGACAAGCAGTAATCTTCGACCAGCGGGTGGCAGGTATAATCCTGCCACCTTGTTGGTATTGGAAAGGAACGTGATCATGAGAACCCTCAGTATAGATATCGAGACCTACAGCGACGTGCCTCTCCAGAAAAGCGGTGTATATCGTTACTGCGAGTCTCCCAACTTTGAAATCCTGCTCTTCGGGTACAGCGCCGACTCCGGCCCGGTGCAGGTCGTCGATCTGGCCTGCGGCGAGAAGATCCCCTCCGACGTACTGGACGCCCTCACGGATGACGCCGTGACCAAGTGGGCCTTCAACGCCAGCTTTGAGAGGGTCTGCCTGTCGCGGTACCTGCGGGATCTGGGTATCAGCCTTGATCCCTTCCATGACCGGCATCCATTGTCGCAGGAGTGTGCCCGGTTCCTGAATCCGGAGAGCTGGCATTGCTCGATGGTCTGGGCCGCAACAATGGGCCTGCCGCTTTCACTGGAAGGTGTCGGCGCGGTCCTCGGTCTGGAAAAGCAGAAACTCACCGAAGGCAAGGACCTGATCAAGTTCTTCTGCCAGCCCTGCGCTCCGACGAAGACCAACGGCCAGCGCACCCGGAACCGCCCCTTCCATGCTACGAATAAATGGGAAGCCTTCAAACGCTATAACCTCCGCGACGTGGAGACCGAGATGGGCATCCAGCAGAAGCTGGCCAAGTTCCCGGTCCCGGATCAGGTCTGGGAGGAATATCACATCGATCAGGAAATCAACGACCGTGGCGTCCGGCTGGACATGGAACTGGTTCATGCCGCCATTGAAATGGATACCCGGTCCCGGCAGGAGCTGACCACGGAAATGAAGCGGCTGACGTCACTGGAGAATCCCAACAGCGTCCAGCAGATGAAGCAGTGGCTCTCTGATAACGGCATGGAGACCGAGTCCCTCGACAAGAAGGCCGTGGCCGAGCTTCTGAAGGACGCGCCGGAAGAACTCCGGGAGGTCTTGTCCCTGCGGCAGCAGCTGGCCAAGTCCTCCGTGCGGAAATACCAAGCGATGGAGAATACCGTCTGCTCGGACAACCGTGCCCGTGGCATGTTCCAGTTCTTCGGCGCTGCCCGTACAGGCCGGTTCTCCGGACGGAATATCCAGCTGCAAAACCTGCCCCAGAATCACCTCCCGGATCTGGCCGAGGCCCGTGCTCTCGTCCGCGCCGGTGACTTCGATGCGGTAGAGCTCCTGTATGAGGACGTACCGGATACGCTCTCGCAGCTGATCCGGACTGCTTTCATACCCAAGGACGGCACACAGTTTCTGGTGGCAGACTTCTCTGCCATCGAGGCCCGTGTCATCGCCTGGTACGCCGGTGAAATCTGGCGGCAGAAGGTCTTCGAGAAAGGCGGTGACATTTACTGCGCCAGCGCCAGCCAGATGTTCAAGGTCCCGGTCGAGAAGCACGGGATCAACGGCCACCTCCGGCAAAAAGGCAAAATCGCGGAACTCGCGCTCGGCTACGGCGGCTCGGTTGGAGCCCTGAAGGCGATGGGTGCCATCGAGATGGGATTGACCGAAGACGAGCTCCCGCCGCTGGTGGATGCTTGGCGGCAGTCGAATCCGAACATCGTGAAATTCTGGTGGGACGTGGATCGGGCCGTCATGGAGGCCGTGCGGTATAAGCACACGACCAGCAGCTACGGACTGACCTTCTCCTGCCGGAGCGGGATGCTGTTTATCACGCTGCCCTCCGGAAGGAACCTTGCCTACGTGAAGCCCAAGGTCGGCACGAACAAATTCGGCGGCGAGTGTATTACCTATGAAGGCG
>CAZHCX010000135.1:0-2199 GCA_964531445.1 uncultured Clostridium sp.
AGCCGTTGGGCTTCAGGATGCCGAAGAGGTCCCGGATGATCTGCTCCTGCCAGTCGATCAGCTCGAAGGGCTTTCCCGCCCATGTGCCTTTGGTATGGCAGAGGTTTTCGATGAAGGCGACTGCGAAATCCGCAGCGTCCTCGTCGTAGTAGGAGTCCTTGGCCTTGAAGGCGGTCGGCTTGTACTTCTTCAGTTTTCGCAAATTCTCACCTCCTCAAGGCATAAAAAATAGACCCTTGCGGATCTTCGGATAACGAGATACAGCCCGGATGGGCCGTTCCCGCTGATATTCAAATCAGGTGGTTTCGTTTACAGGATGCCTTCCTCCATCAGGTCATCGTAGACCGCTTCGAGCCATTCCTCAACTTCCTCCCAAGTGTCGAAGGTGCCTCTCGGTGCGCCAAAGGGTGCTTCGTGGCTGCCGTCGCCGTACTCGGTCAGTTCAAGGCTCTCGTCGGTGATCACCAGCTGGCCTTTGTATTCGAAGAGGTAGGCGGCTCCGGAGAAGTATTCCCAGCAGGCATGTGCTTTGCCGGAAAAGCCAGTCGGCAGGCCGTACTCGATGGCGCTGTTTGCGCTGTCCGGATCGTTTCGGTCGATGGGTTCCAGATCGGTGTAAATGGTGGCGTCTCTTCTTGCGTACTTCATGGTCGGCACCTCCTTAAGCCTTCTTGACGTCGACCAGCCAGCTGGCCCGCTTGTGGTACTCGCCGGTGGCCTTTTCGAGGACCTCGTGATCCTCTTCGATGTAGTGCAGGCCTTTGCCGACCTTGATCAGCCTGACGCTTTCGAAGCCGGGGATGCTGGTGCGGTAAACGCTGGCCGTGCGGCTCTCGCCGTCGTAGCTCTTGCCGTCCCAGCCGCCGAAGGTGAAGGTGACCTTTTCCTTCGTCTTGGTGAAGAAGGCTTCGAAGTCCTCCCGCAGGATCGCGGTGTTGTAGTCTTCGAGGAAGAAGTGTTTTCTCAGTTCGTAAGCGTTCGTCATGGTGGCGTACCTCCGTTTTTGTTTTCCGTCCGGTTTCCCTTTCGGTAGTGTATATATCACTCTAAACGGAGGATATAGCAAGTTATATCTGCGATATAATCGGCCATAATCTACACAAATCTTTGAGGCCGGATTTGTGCACATTATGAACGACCAACAGAGCCTTTCGGCTCCGGTGGCGGCTGGGTTTTCCAGCGGCTTTCAGCTTATGCGGAAGCGGATGCCCATGACCTCGGTCGGCTCTTCGTCGCCCCAGCGGGTTTCCTGCCGGGTGATGGTGCAAAGGCCCATCATCGTGCAGCCCTGTGCGGCAAAGGCGTGGAGGTTTTCCATCACCGCCGTGCTCTGGTTGGTGTAGACGAAGGTCTCGATCCCGGCGCTGCGGAGGGCTTCGATGAAGTCCGCGACCTCCTTGTCCCAGAGGAAATCGTCCATCTCCAGCTCGTCCTCTTTCCGGGAAAGGCTCTGCGCCCATGCGCGGTAGGCCTTGCTGACGCCGGATTCAAAGGGGAACTTGGCGGCTGCGTCTTCCTCGTACCAGGCCTTCAGCTCGTCGCTGTCCCAGCCGAGGGTGTCGATGATCTGCTGCTTGCGGTTCTTCCGCTCGACGCGGGCGGCCTCCCGTTCGTGGCCGATACGCTTCAGGTTTTCGAAGTAGGCGTTGTTTGCGTTCATCATGGCGTTGACCTCCTTACTGCTGCATCGCCCAGAGAATGGCGTGTCCGTCGTCCTCGAATTCGACCTCGCTGGCGGCCCGCAGGCCAACCGTGCCCTCGCAGGTGGTGTCGTCGGTCAGGAATTCGTAGGTGGCTCCGAAGTAGCAGGGCTTGTTTTTGCCGTTGTAGTAGTACCCGGCGAGGATGACCTTGTCTCCGAAGTTCAGGATCTTGCTCCAGCGGCATTCGAGGTCTTCCGGGGTGCTGGGGTTCGGCAGGCGGTAGGTTCTCATTGCTTCGTTGATCGTCATGGTGGTTTTCCTCCGTTTTTCGTGTTTTCCCCTTGGGGTACTGTATATATCACTCTAAACGGGGAATATAGCAAGTTATATCTGCGAGATTTCCACACATATAATCGACAAATATCAGCGCCTGAAATTGTGTACTATACGACCAAAAGAGCCTTCTGGCTCTTCTGGCTGGAAGCCGTTATTCGGCCTCGCCGGTCATGATGAAGTGCGCGTACTCCCTGCGGTGTTCTTCGAGGTAGCAGACCAG
>CAZHCX010000136.1:0-2196 GCA_964531445.1 uncultured Clostridium sp.
ACATCCTTGACGGCGTCCGCCTGATCATCTGCCAGAGCAACGCCTCCGCTGAGGAACTCGCCCAGAAGTATCCCGGCGCGGAGATCAACCCGCTCGGCGACTGGACTGGCGGCACGGATGTGGATACCGGCGCTACGAACAGGAAGCTGGGCAGTGACATGGCCGATTCCGTGACCGGTGGCGGCCTGCACGGCAAGGACCTGTCCAAGGCCGATGTATCCGTCAACATCCACGCCTTCCTGAAAGCCCAGCGTACCGGCGAGCCAGTGGAGCTCTGCTGCGCAATCGGCGACGATACCGTGGACGGTCTTCCATTTCCGGATATCGTGGAGGAGGCGCGGGATTACATTCTCTCCATCGGCGGCTTCGAGAAGTTTGCCGAATGGGGCCTGTATTGAGGTGACCGCTATGGCAAAGACGACAACCGAGATGAAGCTGGTCTCCATCGACAAGCTCATCCCTTATGTGAATAACGCACGAACTCACTCGCCGGAGCAGATCAACAAGCTCCGGTCTTCTTTACGGGAATTTGGCTTCGTCAACCCCGTAATCATCGACCAGAACTACAACGTGGTCGCTGGTCATGGGCGGCTGATGGCTGCGCGTGAGGAAGGCTTCACCGAAGTGCCCTGCGTGCTGGTGGACTACCTGACCGACGCCCAGCGCAAAGCCTACATCCTCGCGGACAACCGCTATGCCGAGGATGCGGGCTGGGACGAGGAAATGCTGCGCGTCGAGATTGAAGCCCTGCAGGAGCAGGCGTTTGACCTGTCCCTGACCGGCTTTGATGCAGACGAGTTGGCTGACCTGTTCGCGGATGACGAGGAAGAAACCAAGGACGACGACTTCGACCTCACCGCCGCACTGGAGAAGGCATCCTTCGTGGAACCCGGCGACCTCTGGACCGTGGGCAAGCACCGCCTGCTCTGTGGTGACGCCACCAAGGCTGAGGATGTAGAACGGCTCATGGACGGCAAACGCGCCAACCTGATCGTGACGGACCCGCCCTACGGCGTTTCCTTCAAGAGTTCCAGCGGCCTTGCCATCCAGAACGATTCCATGAAGGGCGACGAGTTCTACCAGTTCCTTCTGGCAGCGTTTCAGGCAATGGCCGATGTTCTGGAAAAAGGCGGTGCCGCTTATGTGTTCCACGCGGACACTGAAGGGCTCAACTTCCGAAAGGCCTTCATTGATGCCGGATTCCATCTGGCCGGTGTCTGCATCTGGGTGAAGAACAGCCTCGTGCTGGGCCGCTCAGATTATCAGTGGCAGCATGAGCCGGTGCTCTACGGATTCCTACAGAACGGAAAGCATCCGTGGTACGCCGACCGGAAACAGACCACGATCTGGAACTACGACAAGCCCAAGCGCAACGAGAACCACCCGACCAGCAAGCCGCTGGACCTGCTGGCTTATCCGATCACCAATTCTTCGCAGGTCAACAGCGTCGTGATCGACACGTTCGGCGGCAGCGGTTCCACCATGATGGCCTGCGAACAGACCGGTCGCATTTGCTACATGATGGAGCTTGATCCGAAGTACGCCTCCGTTATCCTCCGGCGCTACGTTGAGGACTTCGGCGGTGCCGATCAGGTATATGTGGAACGCGACGGTAAGAAGCTCAGGTACGCCGATCTGGTGAAGGAAGTCGAGACCAGATCGTAAGATGCACAACGTCTCCGACCGGTGTTTGTGTAATAGGTAGAATGTCCCGGAAGGCCTGAAAATATGCGGTTTTTTCGAGATATATAACTTGCTATTTCAGGCCTTTAGAGTGATTAATACACTACCCGGAGGGAACAGGCCCACGGGAAACCAAACACTATAACGGAGGTACATACCATGATGAACATCAGACTTGCAACCGAGAACAGAAAAGCCGCCGCGCTGAGGCTGGCGGAGATCACCGGCGAGACTTCCCGCTACACCAAGGTTCCCAGATGCGCCTACCAGGTCGGCCCCTTCTTCTTCGAGAAGGACGGCACGGTCACGGTACCGGAGGACGCGGATTTCACGCCGCTGCGCACGCTGGCCGATGAAGGCCTGCTGGAGCCCTTCGAGGCAGAAGCCGAGCCGCAATCGCAGGAAGATACCACGGCGGCCACGGAGCCCGACGACGCGGACAGCGCCACCGAGGACGCGGATGCCCTGACGATCTCCCTGCCGATGGACGGCTTCAACCCGGATTCCCTTGAC
>CAZHCX010000137.1:0-2168 GCA_964531445.1 uncultured Clostridium sp.
TCTAATACATGTTTAACTAATGTAATTAATTCAATATGAGCTTCTGCAGTTGCTTTTTCTTCTTTTAATATTTTGGTATTATTATAGAATGAATTAAATTCAGTTGCTAATTTATACAAGTAACTGCATATTTTATATGGAGCATTTTCAATATATGCTTGTTCTATCGTTTGGTTGAATTGTGAAATAAGCAACATAATATTTCTTTCTACATCTGAACCTGGTATAGTTATTTTACTTTTTACAAAATTAGGATTGTTCTCTTTATATTTTTTAATAATTGATTTTACTCTAACTATTGTATAAAGAATATATGGACCAGTATCTCCTTCTATCGAAGTGAACTTGTCTATATCAAAAATATAATCTTTTGATATTTGATTTGATAAATCAGCATATTTCAATGCAGCTAAACCAACAATTTTTGAAATCTCATTTTTTTCTTTCTCAGTCATTTCTTTATTATCTGCTAATTTATTGTATATTTTTTTATTAACTTCTTCTATTAATTTTTCAAGACGCATTACTCCTCCATCCCTTGTTTTAAAAGGTTTTCCGTCTTTTCCATTTATAGTTCCAAATCCTAAAAATGTTAATACTGTATCGGAATTTACCAAGTCCGCTTTTTTAGCACACCTGAAAACTTGAACAAAATGCATCTCTTGTCTTTTATCTACTACATAAATAACTTCATCTGGATTAAATTCTTTCTTTCTTTGTAATAGTGTTGCCAAATCAGTAGTTTGATAACACGATACTCCTCCGCGTTTCAAAATCATACACGGATTAATTGTATTATTATCTGTTGGTTCTTGTACGTCAACAACCATTGCTCCATCACTTTCATATATTATTTTCCTATCTTCCATCATCTTTATCATTTCAGGAACATATTTTTGAGAATCACTTTCTCCTAGCCATAAATCAAAATGAACATTCAATTTCTCATAATTCTTTTTTAAATCTTCTAACGATACTGCTACTATTTGTTTCCACAAATCATAATATCCTCTTTTTTGTTGTTGAAGTAAACCTGTATTTTTCCTTGCATTTTCCTTAAATTCTTCTGCAAATGCAATTTCTTCTGCTGTTGCATTGTCTTCTACTTTCGTTTTTTTACTTGCAGCTGGATATATTTCTTCTAATTCGTCTATTGTAAACGGAGGTTCTTCTGGATAATCCCCTTTATAATTTTTATCAAAGTATAGTAAATCGGGCTTTCTAACCTTCAACTCTTCGATTATTAATCCCATTTGCAATCCCCAATCACCCAAATGCACATCACCTATCACTTCATCTCCAACATATTTGTGAATTCTTTTTATACATTCGCCAATGACTGCTGGTCTTAAATGCCCGACATGTAATGGTTTGGCAATATTAGGGCCACCATAATCCAAAACAATTTTTCTTCCTTTAATTTCTTCAAGTCCCAACTTGTTACTTTCACTCATTTTTCGACAATATTCAATTAAAAACTTTTCTGACAAAGTTATGTTTATAAAACCTGGTTTTACCACTTCAACTATTTTTATCATTTCATTTTCAATATTTTTTACAACCTCATCTGCAATCATAAATGGTGCTCTCTTGTATTCTTTAGCAGCTGTTAAAGCTCCATTGCATTGATAGTCACATAAATCTGGTCTATCTGAAAAACTCACTTTACCGTATTTACTGTCATATCCTGCCTTTTCAAATGCTTCCATAACAATACTTTCAAGCATATTGTTAATTATTTTCATTTTATATTCACAACCTTTCTATTTATTTTATTTATGTATATATTATCTAATATAACTAGTGTAATAATCAAAATATAGAACCACCGTCATTAACTATTATAATATCTAGGATGTATAAGAAAATTCTAGTTATCACAATTTTTCTCTTATAAATAATATCCACAAAAAAGTACACTATAAAAATTTAATTTTCTTAATTCTATTTTTTTATTTTTATGTATTTAATTATTGCATTCTTATCAATACATAACTTATTTTTCCAAATTATATCATTTTTTCTCTATTATTTCAATAAAAAAAGAATTATTTCTAGTTTTGAAATAATTCTTTTTTGGTGAGCCAGAAGGGATTCGAACCCCTGACCCTCGGCTTAGAAGGCCGATGCTCTATCCAACTGAGCTACTGACCCTTGATTATCTACAA
>CAZHCX010000138.1:0-2142 GCA_964531445.1 uncultured Clostridium sp.
GGTATTGACGACGTTATCTTCGGGAAACGGGAGTGTTTTCGGAAACTCAGACGTGAATTCGTCCTCTGCTTCGGGCTGGGGTGCGATCCTCAAAATGGTCACGCGGATATTTAATGCGATCATTGAGTTTATCACGGGTTTTCCGAGTTTGATTCTGATTATCATTATGATCGTTTGTATTGTACTTGTTATCATCAAGATCGTTGCACGCTGCTTCGAGCTTACCTGTTTGGTTTCGTTGTCGCCGATCTTCTTTGCAACGCTTGTCGGCGAAGAATCCAAACGTTATTTCAGAAAATTCATGTCGGCTTTTCTTTCCACCGCAGGCTATATCGCTTACGTTGCGATCGTGTATGCGGTCGGTACGAGGTGGGTAGCGCAGGCAACAGAACCGAATCTTGTTTCAAGCCTTGCACAGCTCTATCTGCCGATTATTTCAACGCTTCCCCGCGCGATTATCATTATCGCGTGTTGCCGTGTTATGGTTAAGCCGCCGAAAGTGCTGTTGTCACTTACAGACGGAGGTTAATGTATGAGAAAAATGAAAATCACAAAACAGCAAACAGTCAATCCGAAAGCTGTTTATATGGGTTTATCAATTCCGCAGGTTTTATTGATGGCGGTTGGAATCGCCATCGCTCTCGGCGCGGGCTATCTGTTTATTTTTACGCTGAAAGTACCTGTCAATGCCGTTATGGGCTTCGTCTTTGTGGAGCTGTTGATTTTTGTAGGTTTGGCAGTTATCCGAATCAATGGAATGAACCTGTTTAAGTGGATTTTTGTCATGTTTCAAAAGCCGATCTTCCGACCGTATGAATCAAAGGGGGCTTTAGATCGGTATGCGGAAGACGAAAAAAAGCAAGAATAAACGAATCGTCATGGTGGACGAGCGCAAAAAGAAAAGCACAGGCTATTCCAAAAAGAAGTCAAAAGCTAAAACAGCGCAGGACACCATTCCTTTTGACGAAATATATGAGAACGGTTTATTTCGCAGCGAAGAAACCTTTACCATCATATTTCAGCTTGAAAACCTTGATTACAAGGTAATGCGTGAGAATGAAAAGGATTCATTCTACGAAAAATATATGCACTTCCTCAATACGCTGCCGCAGGATGTTCAGTATCAGGAATTGGTCATGAACTATCCCACCGACCGCAAGATGCTTGAGGAAGCGATCATTCCCAAGCAGGGAAACAAAATATGTAGCCGCGCCGTTCACCGCGATTACTGTCAGGTGATGGAGGGAATCATCGACACCGCCGCCAATCAATCCTGCGAACAGGTGATACTCGCGGCGATGTCCTACAAGCCGCAGACAAAGCTCAATGACGTAGGAATCCTGTTCAAGTATTTCAAGGCATTGCAGGACGAAGCGCTGAATTTCGGCGTTAAGGTCACGCAGCTCATGCCGGAGGATTCATTGGAAAAGCTGCATCGGCTGTATCACATGGCTGACAAGGAGCCGTTCCTTCTGCCGACCAACTTCCTGCAATGCGACGTTCAGCTCAAGGACTACATCGCGCCCGCGAGCTTCAAATTCCGATCAAAATGTATCGAAGTCGGCTCCTGCTATTCAAGTGTGATGTTTGTCAAGCGGTTCTCTTATGAATGCGACGACGAGTTTATCACCGATCTGCTCGACAACACCTACAATATCGCTGTCAGCAAGCACATGTACCGCATGGACAAGACGGAATCCATGAAAATCATGAAGCGGCAGATGAACGATCTGGAAGCCCGTATGGAGAAACGGCGCGAGCTGAACGCCAAGCGCGGCGGTAAATATGTTCCGTTTTCGCTTCGTCAACGCGAGAAGGCGTTGGAAGAAATGCAGGAGAAGCTCGGCAGCTCTAACTGTGATCTGTTCGCATTTGGGCTGTACATCTACGTCGCCGCCGAAACGCTTGAGCAGCTCAACGATCTCAAGGACTACATCAAGCAGGTAGCGCTCCGTCATCAGGTGGTCGTAGACGTTCTTACGGGTGTTCCGCAGCAGGAACAGGGCTTGAAATCCATTCTGCCGTTTGCCAATCCGTCGAAAACAAAGGACGGAAGCTATCTTGGTCAGCCGTTCTATCTGCCGACCGACGAGGTGGGCAATCTGATACCGTTTTCCTACCGCAACAATATCAATCCTGCGG
>CAZHCX010000139.1:0-2141 GCA_964531445.1 uncultured Clostridium sp.
ATGCGTGAAAAATGGAACTTTTGATTGGTTGAAAATTTATTTATAGTGTGGTAATATATTTTTAAATGTTAATAGTAGGAGATAACTGATGAGAAAATTAAGCCAAGATGAAATTAATTTGATAAATAATGACTTGGAGCCTTTTGAATCTTTAATAAAAAGAAACGGATGGATGAATGATATCTTTTTGTCAAAATATGAAGGGATTTCTATTGTTGCTGAAGAAGATTCTATATTAAAAGGAGCAAATGGTGATACTTATTTAAAAGGTGGCAAAGAAGGAAAAAGATTTATTAGATTAAAGAATAGTATTCTCAAAGACGAGAGAAAAAGAGCCAGAACGTTATATCACGAATTAGGACATGGAATTTTAGGACTAACAAGTAGTAATAGTAATACTGTTAATAGTGTATTGGAATCAATTGTATTAACAAAAAAACAGAATGCACAGAAATTAAAAGAAGGCAATGATGTTTATTTAGATGGTTTAAAATTACTAGAAGAGTATTTGGTTGAAAAATTTTCAATTGTAATGATGCAAAATGTTAAAGGTATTCCAGAACCTCAAAAAGTAAGATGTCAACATCCAGAAATTTCGGGAAATTATATATATTATGCTACTTTTGATACAAATTACGGAATATTTGAAAGTTTGTGTGATAAATTTGTAGGAAAAACATATGGAAATTTAGCAAACTCAATAAAATCTGGTTTATCTGAAGAATTTTTTACGGGCTTTTTTGAAAAATATGATAATGTAGAGTTAATGAAAATACTAGGTAATTTAGGTCATATTAAACGAGCAATATATACTTATGCTGGTCAAAATCAATATCAGTATGATCCTGAACAAATACACCAAATATTAAATGATACAAATGTATTAATTGATAATATACAGACAAAGTCACAAAGTCATCGTATTAGTCCAGAAGATATTTCTGCAGCAAGTATAAATGCTGCACATAGTAATCCAGGAACTTTATCTACTGGAGTGAGAAAATCACAAGGACTGTTTTCTAGAATATTTAATAAAAATAAAACTCAAGAAAAATAAATATATTGAAATGAGGAAAATATGGAAGAATTAGGTCAAAGATTGGTAGAAATTGAATGTGTGTTAAATAAAATGGATCAACAAAACATGAAAAAAATCCCCAAAGAATTTTGGGAGTTTATGAGTAATAATAAGGATACTAATTATAATTTTCAATATGATGATAGTAAAAGCATAACAGAGAATAATTTGCATATAGATACAATAGCTCTTTTGACATATATTAATATGAATTTTTTATTAGATGGTAAATCTAAAGAAGAAATGCTTTCTCTTTTAAAAGAAGATGAAAGAATTTCTGAAGAACAAAAACGAAAACAATATAATCCCGATAATATTTTTAAAAATAAAATGGATAAGCATATTGAACAGACAAGTGAAAATATAAAAATGATAGAGTACAAAGAATCTATATTTCATAAAATTATAGCAAAAATAAAAACATTTCTACATATTGGTTAAAAAATAAGCATAATACCTTTATTGTAAGGTGTTACGCTTATTTTTACATCTTAAACTTCGAAAAATTCATACTATTTTTTATTAAATCCTTCTTTAATTTTTTTATTCATTTCTTCTTTGAACTCTGGTGAATTAAATATTCCTGTAAATAAATCTTTAGTTGCATCTCCCATCATTGAATACATTGCAGAATTAGACAATTCTTTTTCTCTCTTTAATATTTCTTGTTCACTTTGAATTTTTATTTCCTCAATTTTTAATTTGTGTTCTTTTTCTTTAGATTCCATATCAAGTTTGTACTTTTCTTTTAAAGCTTCAATATCTATTTCATGTTGCTTCATTAATTTTTCTATTTCGTGATGATTATTTGATTCAAGGGTATTAATTTCATTTTTACATTTTTTAATAGCTATTATATAACTGCCAACACCTGTAATAAGTGCTGGAATTATTGCAATAAGTAATTCAGTCCATAAATTTGCATTCATTTTATTCCTCCATTCATATTTTAATTATGGCGAATTTGCCATAATTAGATTTATTCGTTTAATTCTAAATTTTTCTTTTCTTCTTCAACCGCGTCAATTAGTTCCTGCTCTGTTGGTAAATGTAATTTATAACT
>CAZHCX010000140.1:0-1578 GCA_964531445.1 uncultured Clostridium sp.
CAAGCTTTCGATTATCACAGAAGCAATGGGATATTCGAACTTGCTTCTTTTGCACACAGAGAAAGAAAACTCTGTTGTTTACACCTTCGCAGAAAGAATGCTTTCTCTTGAGTTAAAAGACAAAATCGATGTAGATTGCAAGGCTTTTGAAGAAGAGCAATCTAAGCTTGGCATTCAAGAAAAATATCTTAAAATGTTGAATGATTTTATTTCAGCTTATTGAGGTTTTCTTAATGAAAACTCGTTCTTTTGAAAATCGATGAGTCCTTCTTCTTTCATTGCAAAAAGCTCGCGGGTCATTGCACTGCGGTTAGAATCCAAATAGTCAGCAAGGGCGGAACGGTTCAAAGGAATTTCAAACTTTGAACTTCCCGCCTTCTGTGCTTGCATAGAAAGATAGGAAAGTATTTTTTCACGCAAAGTGGATTTCGATGCCACTTCAATACGTTCCATAAGCTTAACGCTTTTCTGCCCGATTAAATTAAACATATTTTCAGAAAGTTTATGATGAAAAACACAAGCTCTATGACATGGATGAATTATATTTGCTGCCCTCAAAAACAAAACCTGACAATCTGTAGCTGCCACAAAAGAAACTTGTGAATTATTTTTTTTCTGGACAGCAAAAACTTCTCAAAACATTTCTCCTTGTCTAATATAGGCAAGCATTGTTTGCTTTCCCCAATAATCATACTTAAGCATATGAACAGTGCCTCTAAGAACAATTCCAATATGCTGAATATTTTCTTCTTCAATTATAATAACTTCTCCTTTCTCATATTCACGCACATAGTTATGTAGGCAGTGAAGAAGCTCGTTTAAGTTTTCGGTGCGTATGCCTTCAAATAGTGGAATTTGACTGTATGAAATAGTTTTTGTATCTGCCATAGTGTCTTAATTCTAAGTGCATTTCAAATATTTTTCAACATGTTGCCTGCGCAACATACACAGTCACTTTATTTTTCTATAATGCAAACATCGTTTTTATAAGAGGTTTGATTCATGGAAAATGAAATGTTTTGTTATCAGTGTCAGGAAACTGTTGGATGTAAGGGTTGTACCAAAATTGGTGTTTGTGGAAAAAGACCAGATACAGCACTCTTGCAGGATAAACTTATTTTTGCAAGCAAAAAACTTGCAGCAGCTGTAGTTCAGACAGGTTCAAAATCAGAAAATGTAAAACTTGTCACTCCGCTTGTAATTGATAATCTTTTTAAGACAATCACTAATGCAAACTTTGATAATCTTGCTATAGAAATAGCTCTTGAGCAGACTAAAGAATTGACTCAAAAAATTAGCAATAAGTCAGAAATTGCTACTCAAGCAAAGGTCGGAGTTCTTGCAACAGAAGATGAAAACATACGTAGTATCCGCGAACTGATTACCTATGGACTTAAAGGACTTGCAGCTTATCTTAAACACGCAGCAGTTCTTGGTTATTCAGACGAAAAAATCAACGTCTTTATGCTTACAGCTCTCGCAAAACTTCTAGATGACTCACTTACTCTTGATGATTATGTTGCCCTCACAATGGAAACAGGGTCTTTTGGTGTTAAGGCGATGGAAATTCTGGATAAG
>CAZHCX010000140.1:1588-2120 GCA_964531445.1 uncultured Clostridium sp.
AACACAGAAACTTACGGAAATCCAGAGATTACTTCGGTAAATATCGGAGTACGTAATAATCCAGCAATTCTCGTTTCTGGTCATGATTTAAAAGATCTTGAAATGCTTTTAGAGCAAACTCAAGGTAGTGGAGTTGATGTTTATACTCACGGAGAAATGCTCCCAGCTCATTATTATCCTGCTTTCAAAAAATATGAGAACTTTGCCGGAAACTATGGAAATGCATGGTGGCTTCAGAAAAAAGAATTTGCATCTTTTAATGGACCGATTCTGCTTACAACAAACTGCCTAGTTCCTCCATCTGATGATTATAAAGACCGTCTTTTTACAACTAATGACGTCGGCTTTCCGGGTTGTCAGCATATTAGAGAAAATGAAAAGGGCATAAAAGATTTTAGTACCATTATTGAATTTGCAAAAAAATGCCCTTCTCCAACTGAGTTGGAAACTGGAACAATTCTTGGAGGCTTTGCCCACAATCAGGTATTTGCTTTAGCAGATAAGGTTGTAGATGCCGTTAAATCTGGAGCAA
>CAZHCX010000141.1:0-2081 GCA_964531445.1 uncultured Clostridium sp.
TACAGCAGGAACATGGACAGCAAATAGTGTTTATGTAGAACTATCTTCTACAGATGCAGGTTCTGGAATAAAAGAATATCAATGGTATCGTAGTAATGCATGGAGTACAAGTGAATTAACAACAACAAACGGAAAAGGAAGTATATTGTTTGATGTTCAAAGAAACGAAACATTAAGATTCAGAACTGTTGATAATATGGGAAACATTTCAGCTGAATCAACATTAGAAGTTAAAATGGACAAAACATTGCCAACAGTAACATTAAGTCAAAATGGTGGTACTTATGCAATACCAACAGGAGCTTCTAAAGCAACAATAAAAACTAGATTAACTGCAGGAGATACAGGTGGAAGTAATTTAAAAACACTACAATATGCTTGGAGTACAAGTAATACAACGGCACCAACAAGTTGGACAAACTTCACAAATGGAGCTGAAGTAAGTAAAACAGATGCTGTGGCTGGAACATATTATTTATGGACAAATGTAACAGATGCTTCAGGAAATGTAGCTTCAAATGTAAGAACAAGTGCAGGATTTGTTGTTAAAAATAATGATAATACTGGAAAAATTACAATATCACCAGATAAGACAGGTTGGACAAATACATACGTAATTGGTACAGTAACTTATGGAAGTGCTTTAACATCAAATAAAAAGGCTGGATTTGGAACAACATTAGATGCAGCTAAAACAGCAGCAGCTACTTCAACAGCAGCAAGTGTAACTGCTACAGAAAATGGATATTTCTATGCAGAAGCAACAGATGCGGGTGGAAATAAAGTAACAACAAGTTTACAAATAACAACGATTGATAAAATTGCGCCAGATGCAACGTTTGCTGGAAGCTTCTCTCGTAGTGATTTATATGTAAATTCATATGTAAATATTTCGGTTGCTTGTTCAGATAAAGGTGGAAGTGGATTGAATTATGAAAGAAGTAGATTCTATATTGATAATAAGGGAACAACGGATGTTAATGTTGTAGATGGTACAGATAAAATAACAAATACGTATCAATCATTAAATGTAAAAACACCAAGTACCGCCGGAACATATTATGTACATGTCATAGTTGAAGATAATGCAGGAAATGTTAAGACATTAACGTCAAGTGCAATAGAAGTAAAAGGTATGAAAATTGGAAATTATGTAAAATATAATTTGAGTTATAAAGATATGATATCTGGATATACTTTCACTGAAAATAATGGTTGGAGAATATTAGATTTATCAGATAGTAAAGTAGTAAAACTTGTTTCAACTGGTGTGCCAGTTAAGTTTAATTATAGTTCAAGTAATATTAAAAGTTCATCATCATGGTCTAGTTTAGATACAAATCAATATGAAGATAAATTTTATGCTAGTGGTGATTCGAATTTATATGCAGCTACAGGATTATATTTTAATTTTGAAAATATTAAATTTGGATCAAGCAGTAATGCATTTATGTATGGAAGTGTAATAAATGGTAATAATATTTATTCTGGTGATGGAAGTATATTTAAAACTAACGGTGCTACTAGTGTAAGAGCTTTAACTTTAAGTGAAATTAATCATGCAAGAAATTTTGCAAAAAAATTGGCATTAAATGAAGATCCCGTAAATCCGAGGTATAATAATACTTTCTATACGGATATAACTACAGAAAACGACGCAGCAAAAGGTTTATTTAAATTAAATGATTTAGGAACATATTCGTATAGTGCTTCTACAAATGCTGAGTATATGGTAGCTTCACCGTATTATAGGCGTTTAACGGGTAGTTCAGACATTGAAACTGCTTTGATATATATAAATAATGAATCTGTTTCTAATTATACAAACTCTGGTATGTATGGTCTAAGAGTTGTTGTAGAAATACCAAAAGATCAATTTGATTTAGAAATTGAACCATAAAAATACATGAGGTAATTAAATTTACCTCGTGTAAATATTAATAAAAGGAAGGTAAAACCTATGAAAAAACAAAATAAAAATGAAAATAAGAAAAAATTAAATCCAATTGCTGTTATTATAACAATAATTGTTATTGCTGTAATAGTAGCGGGAATATGGTTAATTATAAACAAAAACAAAA
>CAZHCX010000142.1:0-2056 GCA_964531445.1 uncultured Clostridium sp.
TAACTTTTCGTAATGCGAAGAAAGATTTTGGAGCGATTGGTACATTTACCGCATTCCCAGAGCTTAACAGTATTATCAAAAAGGTAAAACCGATGATAAAGAAATCTTTATCCGAAATAGTTTCGGGCAGAGGTGTCTATAAGTTATCTGATAGGGCATTAAAGGAATTTCCTGAAATAGAGAAATTGCAGTCCAAGGGACATAAAAAGGATGTTGGTTCTGGAGCTTTTCGTGTCTTGGATAAAGTTGTATTTTTCAAGGAAAAGCCTGACGATGGATACGAATACGTTAAGTTTTTAGGGCTTATCTCGAATAAAAGAGTCTATTATTACGGCAGGAAGGCTTTTATTGACTGTCCTGACAATTTTTATAGGTATAAGGTGTTTATACCTAAATCAAATGGTTCTGGAGCGTTAGGAGAGGTATTGAGCACACCCCTAATCGGGGAACCCCTAATCGGGGTAACAGAAACCTTCTTATCTATCGGTGATTTTGAAGCTTCACTCGAAGCAGCAGCGTGTCTAAAATATGTTAAATCTAAGTTTGCAAGAACTATGCTTGGCGTTCTCAAAGTAACACAGGATAATACAAAATCTAAGTGGGGCTGTTGCAAGAGTATGATTTCACTTATCCACAGCCCCCTTTTCCTTGTTAAAGCATAAGAAGTGCCTATTCATTTTAAAATCCACTAAAAATGAGCACAAGATATCAAGCGGTCCAAAAATCGCCTTTTTTCTTGTGCTCTTATTTTGTGTTTAAGCAGCTTTATCCACAGGGAACAGGTGCTGGCCTGCTCGGTCTGACTGTATTTTGCAGTGCAGCTTTTGAATATTGTAAGCCATCGCCAGCAGCATGGTCTCAACAAGGACATTCCCTGTGCCACGGCTCAGGAACCGGCGGAAATTCATATCCGCCTTCATCATTGCAAATGCACCCTCTGCTTGTATGCTTCGGTTCACACGCAGCTGCACTCCTTCCTTGGAGGTTATCCTCTTCAGATCCTCCTGGCGCTGGCGAAGGAACTGCTTGGATACTTCGAATTTCTTGGTCCTCTCCTCCAGCGGGGTCTTGCAATGGTTTCCATGTATGCACTGGCTCTTCACCGGGCATTTGCTGCAGTCTGAGGAGCTGTACAGGGTTATGTTCCTTTTGAATCCTGTGCGACTGCTGCGGACGAATTCTTTCGTCACTGACAGCTTCCTGCCTTGGGCGCAGAGATAGGCGTCTTCTTCTGCCAGGTAGGTCATGTTCTCCCTGCGCCCGATGTCCTTCTTCCATTTCCTGGTCTTGCTCTGCTCGTAATTGCTTGGTTTGATGAAGGAACGCTGGCCACTGGTTTCGAGATAGAGGTAGTTCTCTTCGCTTTCATAGCCTGCATCTGCAACAACATTGGGGTAGCGGCGTTGCAGGTGGCTCTCCATGTCCTGCAGGAAAGGGATGAGTGTAGTGGTATCCGTAGGCTGGGGGCCGACTGTTGCCCAGGTGATGAATTCGGAATCCGTGCCGCACTGGATATTGTAGGCGGGCTTTAGCTGGCCGTTCTTCATGGCATCTTCCTTCATGCGCATGAAGGTGGCATCAGTGTCGGTCTTGGCAAAGCTGTTGCGGCTGCCCAGGATATGCAGGTATTTATTGTATTTCTTTAGGCGTGCCATGAACTCATCCAGCTGCTCTATGGTTTTCTGCAGGGAAGTCTTGCGCTTGCCCGTTCCCTTGACGAAGGTGATGTTCTGTGCCTTCTGGCAGACCTTGAGCTTGCGGCGAAGCTTTTTGAGATGCCGCAGATGGATTTCGCCACCGCAACGCAGGGAAAGCGAGAACTCTTCTCTGGCCTTGCTGAAAAAGGACGGAATCTTTTCCATGAGCTTGGCCTTGTTTTTCAGGACAGTCTTCTTCCAGACGAACTTGTACTTGTTAGAGAAAGACTCAATCTTTGTCCCGTCAATGAAGATGTTCTTGAGGGAAATGACGCCGAACTGTTCGAGCAGGAAGTCCATCTGGGCAAACAGTTCCTTGATGCAGGGCGCCAGATGCTTTGAACGGAATCTTGAGATGG
>CAZHCX010000143.1:0-2022 GCA_964531445.1 uncultured Clostridium sp.
GTGATGCAGTACGCATCACGAAAACACATAGAAAAACAAGTTTTCTAGTACTCTGAATATAGTTAACATTCTCTGTAAAAATGCAGTACTCTCCATTATGGAGAATAGTACTTTTTATACGGAATGCAGAATTTTTGCAGAGCTCTACACTATGTAGAGTTTATAAATAGCTCACTTTTGTGAATCCTCTTTTAAACAATAAATATAGTTTATGCCACTAATGATTGCAGAATTTCACTATAACAAAAAATAAAATCCCGCACCATAAGTACGAGATTTTATTTATTTTCTATATAAACATCATCATAAACAACGGATAATGTTCAATTCCTAATTCATCTACATATATATTTGTATCTTTCTCTAATTTAATATATCTTGAAACAGTTTTATAATTATCTACTATCGAATTTAATGATTTTGATTGCTTATTATTACCCGATTTTACTTCAAGTGCTGTAACTACTCCATTTATATTTAATATAAAATCAATTTCTAATTTGCTTTTCTTTTCGTAATACATAATAGTATCATATCTTGTTTGAATTTCTTCTGCACATATATTTTCAAGTATAGCACCTTCATTGATATATAAATCATCATTTAATAAGTCTTTTTGAATACCGCTTTCATACATTGATACTAATAACCCTATATCTCTCATATATATTTTAAAACAATCTAATCTTAAATTTGATTTTAATGGTGCAGCTGGCTCTGTTAAATTGTAACAGCAATTAATTATTCCTGCGTTCTTTAACCATTCAATACTACTACTGTATTTTCGCTCTCCTACATTTTTTTCGTTTTCTAAAATATTTACATAAGAAAACTTTTTATTCTTTTTAGCTAATTGAGCAGGGATACTATCGAATGTATTTAATACTTTTTGTCTAACAGAGTTTTCGGCATATTTAACAACATCTAATTTATAATCTTCAATTATAGCTTTTTGCAAAGTCATAACTTTTCCTAGACTTTTTTCTTTTACATATTCATCTACAATCCTAGGCATTCCACCTACAATTATAAATATTCTGAAATGATTATTTAACTGTTTTAATATATATTCATCAATAGGCATTTTTTCTTCAAACTTTTTTCTTACATCTGCAATAAGCTCTTCTTTAATTCCAATAGCCCATAAAAATTCTTCAAAATCTAATGGATACATATCTACAATTCTTTCATAACCTACTGGATATGATGTTATTTCTTTATAATATAATCCAAGTAACGAACCTGAAGCTATAACATCTATTCTTTTATCCATTGCAAAACTTTTTAGTGCTACTCTTGCATTTGGACAACTTTGTATTTCATCCAGAAATAAAACTGTTTTACCAGGTTTTATTTCGATTTCAGGAAATGTAACTTCTAATTTCATAATTAAGGTATTTGCATCTAAATCACCATTAAATATATCTTTTAGTGTTGGTGATAAGTCAAAATTTATATAAATATAGCTTTCATAATTTTCTTTACAAAATTGCTCTATAATAAATGTTTTTCCAACTTGCCTTGCACCATGTATTAACAAACATTGCTTGTTCTCTTCTTTTTTCCATTCTATAAGTATTTTGGTTATTTTTCTTTTTAACATAAAACCACCTCTTATATATATTATACATTTATTTTTCGTTTTATGCAAGTTTTTCCTACGACTTTTACACTTTATTTGCAAGTTTTTTTCGTGACTTTTATATTTTGTTTGCAATTTTTTTCTGTGACTTTTACCAGTAATATGCAATTTATTCCTACAGTTTCTTTATAAATCACATATCCTTAATTTTTATTTGTGTTATTTTACACATATCCGTAATTTTTGTTGAATAATTGTGCAAGTTTTTCCTACCACTTTTATGCATAGGCTGCAATTTTTCCGTACGAGTTTTATATATTTATACATTATGAATCCAAACTATTTTTCCAAGCTCTTTCAAATTTGCCTTCTAATTTACCCGCAACCTTCTGGTATATTATGCAATGTTACAGCTAACACAAGCATTGTAGTCTTCTTTA
>CAZHCX010000144.1:0-2014 GCA_964531445.1 uncultured Clostridium sp.
GGTTCGATTCCTGACTATATCATTCTAGATATATGCTATAAGGTCTCTCGTTTTTATATTGGGGCTTAGCTCAGTTGGTTAGAGCGCTGTGCTGATAACGCAGAGGTCCAGGGTTCAATTCCCCGAGTCCCAACCAAATTTTCAAAAGAAGAAAGGGATTAGCTATGTTCAAAATAAAGATAAAAAGAAATTTAAAATTTGAAAAAATAAGACAAGGACTATCTATTAAAAAAGGCACAAGTTGGCTTGATGATGAATATACTTATAGTACAATCACAGATAATGCAATAATCACATATGCAATTGCGGTTGCCGCAAAACATAATGCTGAAATTTCTAATTATTATTCTGAAAAAGGCATTTCCGCAGATATAGGTTGTCTAACTATATATAGTACAAAATCTGATTTTATAGCTATTGTTAATGAGTTATTGAGCCATTTTAATAAATATATTTCTATTTGCCAATTTTAATAATTTTATTGATTTTTTTAAAAATTTATAATATAATATATTTATAGAGAGGTGATAAATATGGATAAAGATATTATTTATTTTTGGCAGACTGAATATAAATTTGGAGAATTTTTAAAACAGATTTTTGGAGAGCAATATAAAAGAAAATATTCATTAGAAGGAAATGGAATATTTAATTTAATTCTAATAAATAACAAAATTTATGAAATCAAATATACTCAATGTAAATCTGCTCCTGCTCAATCGTCTATTAGTACGAGAGATGATAAGGAATATATTAAAAATAAAATAGTCGAAAATTTAAAATGTGATAGAGATAAAATAAAAGTTTATGGTTCAAAATTTATAACATTTAAGGTTCAAAATTGGACTGCAAAAGTAGAAATTATCAAAAAGAATAAAATACCTGACTAAGAGGTGATAATTATAAGTAATTTTATAGATATAACTGGTAAAACTTTTGGAAGATTAACAGTAATAAAAAGAGTAGAAAATAATAAAGACGGAAGAGCAATGTGAGAATGTCAATGTTCTTGTGGAAATAAAATTATAACATTAGGTAAAACATTAAGAAATGGTGGAACAACTTCTTGTGGTTGTTATAAAAGAGAGAATATATCAAAAATTAAAAGTGTTGATATTACCAATAAAAAATTTGGAAAATTAGTTGCTTTAGAAAAAATTAATGATATTAATAATAAAAATTTTGGCTTATGAAAATGTAAATGCGATTGTGGTAATATTACATATGTTAAATATGGTAATTTAGTTTCATATAATACTTCTAGTTGTGGATGTATCAGAACTTCTATTGGAGAATCTAATATTGAAAATATTTTAAAACAAAATAATATAAAATATATATCTCAATATACAGAAACAAATTTACATAGGAAAAAATATGATTTTGCTATTTTAGATGATAATAATAATATTATTCGTTTAATTGAATTTGATGGAGAACAGCATTATACATATAGACAAAAATCATCTTGAAATACTTATGAACATTATAAAAAAGTTTGTAAAAGAGATGGAGAAAAAAATCAATGAGCAGAAGAACACAATATTCCTTTAGTAAGAATTCCATATTGAAGAAGAGATAATCTAATATTAGAAGATTTATTAACAGATACTTATTTAGTAAAGAAAAATGCAATGCCAAAATGATTAAATTGATAAAAATAAAAAATTATAATATAATATAAATAGGAAAGGTAAAAGGTGATTAAAATGGCAAAAAAATTAGATGAAAAAAAAACAATAATTAAAAAGAATCTAATAAGACATAAAATAATTGTTGAACAAGGTAGAACAATGGGGACACCACGAGTTCCACATAAAGTTTTATATACAGAAATTGTTCCAGACAAAGAAATAGCAAAAACAAGAGAAAAAGAATTGAGAGAAGAGTATAAAGATATAGATGCTTTATCAATAGTGAGTTTCTCTCTATAATATAGCATAGGATGGAGGATAGAAAGAGGCAGCTATCAACCCAGGAATGGGCTTAAAAGAGATGTGGGGTACGCCGTCCC
>CAZHCX010000145.1:0-1998 GCA_964531445.1 uncultured Clostridium sp.
ATGGTCTCATATATCTAAAGAAGAATGTTAATAATAATGTTCTAATATGTGCACCATCTACGTCGGCATCTGCCATTATTATTACTTTTCCATATCTTATTTTTGTTATATCAAAGTCTGGCCCTATACCTGCTCCAACTGCTATAATTACCGGATTTAATTTATCATTTCCATATATTTTATCTGCTCTTGCTTTTTCAACATTTAGCATTTTTCCCCAAAGTGGTAAAATTGCTTGGAATTTTCTGTCTCTTCCTTGTTTTGCACTTCCTCCAGCAGAATCTCCTTCGACTATGTACACTTCACATTCTTCTGGATTTTTGCTACTACAATCTGCTAATTTTCCTGGTAATGTAGAAGATTCTATAGAATTTTTCTTTCTTACTAATTCCCTAGCTTTTCTTGCTGCTTCTCTTGCTCTTGATGCGCTTATACATTTTTCTAATACTGCTTTTGCAACATTTGGATTTTCTTCTAAGAATGTTGCTAATGCATCATTTACCATACTTTGTACAACACCTGTTACTTCACTATTTCCTAATTTTGTTTTTGTTTGTCCTTCAAATTGTGGTTCTTTTACTTTAACTGATACAACTGCTGTTATACCTTCTCTTATATCTTCACCTTGTAAATTTGTATCTTTTTCTTTTAATATATTGTGGCTTCTTGCATAATCATTAAATACTTTTGTTAATGATCTTTTAAATCCTTCTAAGTGTGTTCCACCTTCTACAGTGTTAATGTTATTTACGAATGTATATATATTTTCACTGTATGCTGTTGTGTATTGAATTGCTATTTCTACTGGAACTTCTCCAGCTTTTTCTATATAAATTGGATTTGGATGAATTTTTTCTTTGTTTTTATTTAAAAATTCTACAAATGAAATTAATCCACCTTCATAACAAAATTCTGCTTTTTTAATATTTTCTGCATCTCTTTGATCTTCTAATGTTATTTTTAGTCCTTTTGTTAAAAATGCAATTTCTCTTAATCTTTTTTCTAGAACTTCATATTCATAATTTAAACTTTCAAATATTGTATCATCTGCTAAGAATCTAACTAATGTTCCTGTTTTTTTAGATTCTCCTATTTTTTCTAGTGGTTTTACAGTTTTTCCTTTTTCAAAGCTCATTTTGTAAAGTCCACCATCTCTTTCAATTGTTACTTCTGTCCATGTTGATAATGCATTTACTACTGAAGCACCAACTCCGTGAAGTCCTCCAGATACCTTGTATCCGCTATCTCCACCAAATTTTCCACCAGCGTGTAAAACTGTATAAACTGTTTCTGCAGTTGATATATGTGTTTTTGGGTGGATTTCAACTGGTATTCCTCTACCATTATCTTGAACTGCAATTATATTTCCAGGTTCAATTACTACATTTATTTCTGTACAATATCCAGCTAATGCTTCATCAACACCATTGTCTACTATTTCGTAAACACAGTGATGTAATCCTCTAACTGATGTACTACCAATGTACATACCTGGTCTTTTTCTTACGGCTTCCAATCCTTCTAATACTTGGATTTGTTCTGCTCCGTACTCATGGTTGTATTTTTCCATTTGTCTTCCTCCTTATTTTGTATTTTGTCTGTTAGACATTTATTTAAAATTAATATTAAATTATTTAATAACTTGTCCATTACACACATTATATTCCAAATATTTTAAATTTTCAATATCTAATTTTTCAGTTCCTGTAATTATTACTTGTGTATTTTCTATATTTTCTAAAAAATTTTTTCTTCTTGTTTTATCTAATTCTGACATAAAATCATCTAATAATAAAATTGGGTATTCCCCTATTTCATCATTTATAACTTGAAGTTCTGCTAATTTTAAAGAAAGCATTGCTGTTCTATTTTGTCCCTGAGAACCATAGATATTAATTTCTTTGTTATTTATATATATCACAAAATCGTCTCTATGTACACCCTTTGTTGTAAATCCTTTAATAATATCTAATTTTCTTCTTTCTTTTAATAATTGTA
>CAZHCX010000146.1:0-1993 GCA_964531445.1 uncultured Clostridium sp.
ATCAAATCTTTCAATTATCTTTGACGGGCGCAAATCAACAAGTCTTGTAATCAGCTCGGTCAAGGCTTCATCGGAAATCACACCCGTGTTAAAGGTATTGACCAGTACCGACACCGGATAAGCGACTCCTATCGCGTATGCGATTTGCACCTCCGCTTTTTCGGCAAGTCCTGCCGCAACAATGTTTTTTGCAAGGTATCTTGCGGCGTATGCTCCCGAACGGTCAACCTTGGTGGGGTCTTTTCCCGAAAAGGCTCCGCCGCCGTGAGCTGCCGCACCTCCGTAGGTATCAACAATTATCTTCCTTCCCGTCAATCCGCTGTCACCAACGGGACCGCCTATCACAAATCTTCCCGTAGGATTAACAAGAATCCTATAGCTTTTATTTTTTCGGTTACTCTGCAAAACAGGCTCGATCACATATTTGATAACATCGTTCCTGATTTTTTTCTGTGAAATATCGGGGTCATGCTGTGTGGAAATCAAAACCGTATCGATTCCCACGGGAACTCCCGACTCGTAAATAACAGATACCTGCGTTTTTCCGTCGGGACGAAGATAGGGCAGCGTTCCGTTTTCCCTTACCTCCGTAAGCTTCTTTGACAGCTTGTGCGCAAGAGAAACGGCAAGCGGCATCAGCTCCTCGGTTTCGTTCACGGCATATCCAAACATCATTCCCTGATCACCTGCGCCGAGAATCTCCTCGTCTTTTCCGCGGATCTCCAGAGCCTCATCAACTCCCTGCGCGATATCGGGCGATTGGCTGTCGATTATTTGAATAATCTTAGCGGTGTCACCATCAAAGCCAAGCTCGGGTCGATTGTATCCGATGCTTTTGATTGTACTTCTGACAACCTTCTCAACATCAATCTGAACTTTTGAGGAAATCTCTCCGGCAAGAACGACCGTATTATTCTTGACAACAGTTTCTATCGCAACTCTCGCATGACTGTCCTTTTCCAAATACGCGTCCAAAACTGAATCCGAAATAATATCGCATACCTTGTCGGGATGTCCTTTCGTTACGGATTCCGATGTAAAAATATATTTGCTCATTACTGTTTTCTCTCCTTGTAAGCTAAAATAAAATTGATATTCTCAAATGCAGCCATATCGCTGCGGTTTTCAAAATAAAGCAGTTGTATCATCTGCGGTGTTTCATGCTCCTCTATCTCAAAGCCGTGACGTTCGAGCACATCATATATCTCCTTGTAAGAATAACCGTGCAACATTTTTTCACCGAGCTTTTCGGTGATACTCGCAAGCATATGGACACGCTCGGTGCTTTGACCGCGCAGTGTGGTTTCGTCGGGATAATCAAAAACCACCTTGCTTTCCGCTTTACACAGCGAGCTGATTTTTCGAATCGTATCCTCAAAGACGGACAGCGTCAGATAATATGACACGCCGAGAATGGCAAAAAACGTCGGTAGCTCGGGAGCATAGCCCGAAGCGAGCAGACGTTCGCTCATATCATCCTTTGAAAAATCGATCGGAACAAAGGTGAGGTTATCGGGAATGATCCACTCAAGCTCCCTGATTCTGCGCCGCTTGTACCTTCCCGTGTCGGGGTGATCGAGCTCAAACACCTTGATTTTGGGGTTATCGTTGCGAAACGCGAAGGTGTCCATACCCGCTCCGCAAATCACATACTGACATTTACCGCAATGCTGCGCAAACGCGTCCAACTTATTCTCTGCAAAAGCGATTCTCGAAAGCGGGATCGGCGTGATATAGCGGTTGATGCAGTTTGCAATCTTATTTGACGCGAAGGTGTAGTTTTTATCCGATTTTTCCGCGTCGAAATCATTTTGTATCAGCTGACCGATTTTTTCAAACTCGTCCTTTCCCATCAAATCATAGGCGAGATAATCGTCGAAAATCTTATTCCTTTCGATATTGAAATGAAAAGCACGGGCAAAGGAACAGAGCTTTGCGGTAACGCTTTCCCTTGTTTCTACCATCAGTTTTACCTCCGTTCAGGCATAAAAAT
>CAZHCX010000147.1:0-1993 GCA_964531445.1 uncultured Clostridium sp.
ATACAGATAATCGCTCCATGAAGCGTTGCTGTTTCCGCCGTTGAAGGCGCCCCTGGAGAAGGAGTTGCCGACTTCCGTCTCCGTGCCGGCGCCCAGATTGCACCCGGCCCAATTCACGCTCAAGCCCAAGTCCACGAAAAGGCCGGAGACATTTGTCGAAGACCAGTCGCCGCCAGATGCCCCGGACAGTGACGGATATTCATAGATTCGCTTTGCCTCAAGCGTTTGTCTTTCCTGCACAAGCGTGTAAACCTTGTAGTCGGCAGACAGCGTGAAGACGTAGTCCGCGCTGACGCCGGGACGGACAAGACCACCGGCGAAAAGAACACCGTCGCCACTGACGATGCCGCTGATGCGCGCTCCGGCCTGGCGGGCGTCTTCCGTGACTACTCCGTCTTTCCCCACACTCTCACAGGCCACCGGACGGATGAGAGGGCAGCTGAGCGTGTACTTGTCCACATCGGCCTGGAGACCTTCCATAAATATTCCCACGAAGTCTGCCGTCTTGCCCATTTCCAACGTAGCCGTCACCTCGGTCCCGTCCACACTATAGGCCGTTCCCGTGGCCAGAAGATAGTAGCTGTACACTTTTGCACCGCCGCTGGTGAAAGAGAACTTGTCATCGGCATAGGTGACATCTACCGGAACCGGGAAATACACCGCGGTAAGGGTGGCCTTTTCGGGGTCGGAAAAATCCCCTTTCACGAACTCCGCGCTGGTTGTCGTGGTCCAGTCGCGGCCGTCGTACGCCATTGACACATATTTGCCGCCGATTCCGTTCACAAACACATATACCTTGTCTCCGTTCACCCAGTCGTCATCTGCGGCCTTGGTCTGAAGGATTTCCAGTTTGAAGGTCATCGGCGTATCGGCAGGAATCCGGTCCTCCGGCTTGATGCAGGACGCCAGAGAGCAGAAAAGGCACGCTGTAAGTATAAATAATCTGCTACTCATCGTCTGATTCTTCTTTGAAAAGTTTGCACTACAACACTTCTTTCACTTCCGCAGCGCTGCGGTCCAGCCCCAGACGGCCGGTCAAGGTAGCGTTCTTGACGTTCAGGAAAGTGCCATTGGGCTTGTACTGGGCCGGGATGGTCTTGCTTCCCTTGTAGGTGACGCCGTCGTCGTCAATCACCGTGAAGCCGAGGGCCTCTTCATTCGTTTCATCGCCGTTCCGAAGGGCAACGAAGAAAGGTTCGGACGATGCGGTGCCCAGCGTAACGGTAACGGGGCCTTCCTCCAGCGAGGAGCCGTCCGCCGACTGGCTCTGTACCAGGTGGCCGTTCTCCGAGGAGATGATGACGGACTTGGCCAAGACAGGAGTCTTGTCTCCCGCGCCGCCCGCCTGGAAGAGGAAATTGAGCCGGTAGATGCTCTGCTCATTGGCGAAGAAGGCGCTCTTCGTGCGGACGGAGCCGCCGGAAACTTCGGTTACCAGCACCGTGGCACGGGTGTAATGATACTTCTTCTCGATGGAGTTCTCGGCATCGTCCTTCAGCAGCAGTTTTCCCACCTGGCCGATGTAGTCCCAGCTCTCTCTTGGAGTTAGGAGGGTAAGGGTCGTGGTTCCGGCTACAAGGCCCGATGTGGTAACGGTTCCCGAAAGGGTGGCCTTGTGGGCATCCTCCGGGTCGGGCACGGCCGTCAGCGTGCCGATGCAGCTGGTCCCCAAAAAGACCTTCACGGGTTCATCGGCCTTCCAGATGGATTGCAGGACGGTGGTGGTGGACTCGTCGCCTTCAATGGCGAGGCCTTTCGTGCCGGGGGCTTCGCCCTTCACGGCCTGCACGGTCAGGCGCCATTCGCGCTCCGTCACCACCACGGGCTTTTTTTCTTCGACGAGGGCTTCTTCCACCTTCTGGCAGCCGAAGAAGGCCATAGCCGCCGGAAGGGCCATAATAACTGTTCTAAGTCCGTGAAATCTGTTCATATTCATTGCTTTATTCATTTAATTTGCGCGCGGCCATGATATCCAAAAGGTAGCCGGGGGTGA
>CAZHCX010000148.1:0-1992 GCA_964531445.1 uncultured Clostridium sp.
GTAACCATCTTTGCCCCTTGCTTTATCAATTCATTTGTTCCCACAGAATTTATAGAATTAATATTACCAGGAACAACAAAAACATCCCTTCCCTGCTCTAATGCAAAATCAACGGTAATCAAAGTTCCACTTTTTTCTTTAGCCTCAACAACAATAATTCCATCAGATATGCCGCTAATAATTCTATTTCTAGCTGGAAAATTTATCTTATCAGGTTTAGTACCACAAGGATATTCAGAAATAATTGCTCCACCTGTTTTTAAAATTTCTTTTGCTAATTCCAAATTTTCATTTGGATAAATCATATCAAGGCCATTTCCGACAACTGCAATAGTTTTACCACACTTTATTTTTGGTAAAGTTTCAGATAATTTTTCTTCTCTTATTTCAATTTTTGAATCTGTTTCAATTTTCGATTCAAACTCATTTGATGCACAAATATTCCCCCAATGTGCGTAACTATCAACACCTTTAGCTAAACCACTTACAATATTGATATTTTCTTTTGATAAATTATAAGAAAAATATTTTGCGGCTTTTTTACCATATTCTGTACATTCTCTGCAACCCACAATTGCAATGTTTTTATTATTCAAAATCTGCTTATTTCCTCTTATAAATAAACTCACAGGAGCATCATATATTTCTTTTAATTTTTGAGGATATTCTTTTTCTTTTATATTTATAATATCAATATTATTTTGTTTCATATATTTAATATGATAATCAATTAAATTTTCATTTTTTGATTCCTCTATGTTTTTTATTAGTTTGGCTCCAATTCCTTCTATTTTTCTTAACTCTTCTTTTGTTAAATTATATATTTTTTCTGGAGTATCATATATTTCTAATAATTTCAATTTTCTCTTTGCTCCTAGCCCTTTTATCAAACTAAACCAAATCCAATATCTTTTACTTTCTAAATTTATCAAACACTTTCCTCCTAAATTTAAAATTTTAAGGAGTGTCCCTTAATCCCTTCTAGCAGGGATTTTAAGGAACGTCCCCTAATCCCCAAAAAAGAACACCCTTAATAAAGGTGTCCCACATTTTTTAATCATTCATTCCGTTTTGTCTTTTTGTTGCTTTAATAACATTATTCATAAGCATTGCTATTGTCATTGGTCCTACTCCCCCAGGGACCGGTGTAATATATGATGCTTTTTCTTTTACATTTTCAAAATCTACATCTCCTACAATCTTTCCGTCATCAAGACGATTTATTCCAACATCAATTACAACAACATCATCTTTTACCATATCTGATGTTACAAATCTTGGATGTCCAATTGCAGTTATTAATATATCTGCTTTTGATGTGATTTCTTTTATATTTTGTGTTTTTGAGTGGCATATTGTTACTGTTGCATTTTTATTTAGTAAACAATGCAATAATGGTTTTCCAACAATATTGCTTCTTCCCAATATTACCACATTTTTACCGCATAAGTCAATATTATATTCCTCAAGCATTTTAATAATTCCAAAAGGTGTACATGATACAAATGTATCTTGGTTTAATACTAATTTTCCAACGTTTACCGGATTAAATCCATCAACATCTTTTTCTGGTTTTATTGTTTTTAATATTTCGTTTATATCTAAATTTGATGGTATTGGACTTTGTAAAAGAATTCCGTTTATTGTGCTGTCTTCATTTAATTTGTTAATTAATTCTTTTAGTTCTTCTGATGTTATTTTATTTTGTATATTAAATTCTTCGTATTCTATTCCTATTTCATTACATGCTTTGCTTTTATTTTTCACATATATTTTTGATGCTGAATTTTCACCTACCATTATTACTGCTAATTTTGGTTTTATCCCTTTGCTTTTTAATTCATCACATTCTATTTTTAAATTTCTTCTTATTTTTTCTGCTAGAACCTTTCCATCAATTAATATCGCCATAATTGTACTCCTTTTATTTTATTAATTACGTGTCTATTTTTTTATATATTATTAATCTGAAATTACTTTGTATTCTATATC
>CAZHCX010000149.1:0-1408 GCA_964531445.1 uncultured Clostridium sp.
TTCCGTTAGTAAGGTTTAGAACAGCAATGATTTGATAGCTGTTGCCGCGCCGATCACAGCGCCGGTGATAACCAAGCCTGCAATACCCGCGTTTCTGCCGCGGCTGTCCTCGTCGGCTTGTCCCTGAACGAGCTTGATCAGCGACGGAATACCGCCGCCCGCGGCGATCGCAATGGTGGCGACCCAAAACACGATGTCAACCATACCGCTGTACGATGACGTATCAACGCCGGACGGAGCCGCCGCGAAAGCCGGTGACACCGACAGGGAGATCACGTTCAGCGCGGTGATAAACGAAATGAGCTTTTTTCTGTGCTTCACGATAAATCCTGTTCTTTTCATATACATATACCTCCAAAATATATAATTGTCTTGAAGGACACCTATCTGCCATAATGAATAGTGGCTTTGTGAGCTTGCGTTTCCATCTTTGTCAGGGCGTTCGCGCCCTTAGATGTCAGCTCAACTACTGCAACTGCCGCCGCTCCGTAGCCCGTAGAGGATACGGCTGTTTTCGCGGTTGTGCTTGCGGCTGCCTTTGCTGCTGCCTTTTGCGCTGCTTTTTGCGCCGCCTGTTTTGCGGCTTGCTGCTGCGCCTTTCTTGCTGTTTGCTGTGCGGCAAATTTGGCTCCTTCCTTTGCCAAATCCGCGCCTGATGAACTACCTGAAATGTAAGATACTGTTTCTTTCGCAGCACTTACTCCGCCTTCCGCTTTATTGAGAATATTTCCAAAAGCGTCTTTTGCGCTCTCTTTTGCTGAATCTTTCAGCTCGTCCGCGACCTGTCTGATATTGTCGCGTGTAACCTTCCTAATATTAAAATCATTCATAGGCGAGTGATTTAGAAAATCGTGGCATTTATCTGTGGGTGTTGCAATACCCGCAGGGGAAATCTCCACAAACCCGTATTTTTCGCACTCACGAAAGTATTCCTGAACGCGCTTGTACACTTCAGGACTGCTGTGTGCGAGGTGGTTGAGGTCAATAGCGTTGGTGAAACGAAAAGCGTTCAAATCCGAAGGGTTTCCCTTCAACTCGATTCGCGCCTTGTTCTCGGCGATATTGCCTAATTGGTCTTTTTCAAACTGACGGATAAATTCGTCGGAATTGATATGCTCCTGTCCTTTGGTGGTCAGCATAAAGGTTCGGGTCCGGCTGTTGTACTCCAAATACCCGTCGTTCAGCGCGTCGGTGTAGGCGCTGATCGTATTCTTTCTGACGGTTTCATCGGGAATACTCTCGATCACGTTTGCCTGCAAGCTGCCTGTTTCGCTGACGGCAGCAATATCCGTATGCTGTCCCGTAAAATTAAAGGACGATTCAACAGAATCGGCGGCTTCATCTGCTTTCCGCTTGAAAATATCCAGAATACTTTTGATTTCGCGCATCGTCTGTAAAAGCGTCATGG
>CAZHCX010000149.1:1418-1975 GCA_964531445.1 uncultured Clostridium sp.
TCGTCCCATACCGAACATGGTATGCGCGGTTTCGTCAATCGAGGTCAATTTCCAGCGCCTCCTTTACATCTTTCAGTAATTCCAATGCGATGAAAACGATTTTGTTTGCTGCAAGCTCTGTGTCGTCGGTATTATCATAGAACAATAAATCTGAAAACAAGCAGTTTTCTTCCGATTCATGCAGCAAACCGATAATAGTTTCAATCATCGGAGATACCTTTGCAATGTAACAGAAACGAAGAATATGATAAATGCGTGTTTCGGCAGCATCAAGCAAATCAATATCAGCTTCATATTCATCCTCAATTTCTTCTTCAATCATATCAAAGAAATCTTCCTCGATATTCTCAATCGCGTAACGAGCATATTTATCTGCTACATCAATTATTTCTACTGCTTTTTTACAAAACACATCGCTTACCGCTTCGGGGAGTTCTCCCGTCATCAATTCGTTATAAACGTTTTCGGGGATCAGTATAATCATAGACATCAATTTTCACCTCCTTGATTTTCATCATAAGCCATCAGTTCTCCGACAATAGGCGCAACGTTGTTAC
>CAZHCX010000150.1:0-1960 GCA_964531445.1 uncultured Clostridium sp.
GTGGTGGTGGAAGAAAACCATGGAGACAAAAAGGAACAGGTAGAGCAAGACAAGGAAGTATAAGAGCACCACAATGGATTAAAGGTGGTATCGCTTTAGGTCCAAAACCTCGTTCATACAAATACACAGTTAATAAGAAAGAAAGAAGATTAGCAATTAAATCTATCTTAAGTTCTAAAGTATTAGAAAAAGAATTAACAGTTGTTGATAAATTAGAATTAACAGAAATCAAAACAAAAACAATGGTAAAAGCATTAGCAGATTTAAAAGTTGAAGGAAAAACATTAATCGTAGTTCCAGAAAACAACAAAAATGTATTAATGTCAGCTAGAAATATTGAAGGAGTAAAAACAATTACTTTAAACAATATTAATGTATTTGATTTATTAAAATACACAAACCTAGTTTTACCTTTAGATACTGTTAAGAAAATTGAGGAGGTGTATGCATAATGAAACCAGAAGAAATCATAATTGCACCAGTAGTTACTGAAAAAAGTAATGATCAATTACAAGAAGGTAAATACACATTTAAAGTAAATAAAAAAGCTACAAAAGTTGAAATAGCAAAAGCTGTTGAAAAACTTTTTGAAGTTAGAGTTTTAAAAGTTAACACAATGACAGTTAACGGAAAAACAAAAAGAGTTGGATACCACACAGGTAAAACTTCAGATTGGAAAAAAGCTATAGTTACTATAGATACAAATCCAGCAGAAGCTTCTTACTTAGCAAAAGGTGGTAAAGAAACTAAAGCTACTAAAAAATTCAAAGATTCAATTGATGAATTTATGGGAGCATAATTAATGAAAAAAATGAGTAAAGAGTATCTAGAATTCAGAAAAAAATACAGGATTGAAGCTAAACAAATAAAAGAAAAGATGGAATTACCATTTACTTTTAAAGCTATGTCGAGTATTGAAGAAGATGAATTACTAGAAAAAAATATCGGGAAAGAACCCGGAGAATAAAGAATATCTGCAAACGAAGCAGGAAAAAATTCGTTAAATATAGAAAGGAAGTAAAAAATTATGGCAATGAAACATTTTAAACCATATACACCTTCAAGAAGAAACATGACAGTTTCAGACTTTGCTGAAATAACAAAGAAAACACCTGAAAAATCTTTACTTGCTAAAAAGAAAGAAAAAGCAGGAAGAAACAGTTATGGTAGAATAACAGTAAGACATCAAGGTGGAGGAAACAGACAAAAATATAGAATTATAGATTTTAAAAGAAGAAAAGATAACATGGAAGCAACAGTTATCGGTATAGAATACGATCCAAACAGAAGTGCAAATATAGCATTAATCCAATATGAAGATGGAACAAAAGCTTACATATTAGCACCTCAAGGATTAACAGATGGAGACAAAGTTATATCAGGAGAAACAGCTGATATCAAAGCTGGAAATTGCATGCCAATAGACAGCATACCAGTAGGTACTTTAATTCACAATGTAGAATTAAATCCAGGACAAGGTGGAAAATTAGTTAGAACAGCTGGACAAAGCGCTCAATTAATGGCTAAAGAAGGAAAATACGCTACATTAAGATTACCATCAGGAGAAATGAGAAAAGTATTATCTGTATGTAGAGCAACAATAGGAGTTATAGGAAACGCAGATCATGAAAACGTTAAATTAGGTAAAGCCGGAAGAAAACGTCACATGGGATGGAGACCAGAAGTTAGAGGTTCTGTAATGAACCCAGTAGATCACCCTCATGGTGGTGGTGAAGGTAGAGCTCCAGTAGGACACGCAGGTCCATTAACACCTTGGGGTAAACCAGCATTAGGATACAAGACAAGAAATAAAAAGAAATTATCAAATAAATTTATTGTTAAAAGGAGGAAATAGAGGATATGTCAATATCAAGTAAGAAAAAACCATTCGTAGCAGAAAAACTTTTAAAGAAAATTGAAGCTATGAACGAATCTGGAAACAAAGAAGTTCTAAAAACAT
>CAZHCX010000151.1:0-1957 GCA_964531445.1 uncultured Clostridium sp.
GACGATTTTCGTCGAACTAATAAGAAAGTTTGATTCTGTCAGACTTTCTTATTTTTTTGTTTATAAAAAAATCTCTAATATTTATAAGTATTTTATGATGATTCTCGAAATCATGAAATTCGTTATTTAAATTTATATTTTATAAATTTATTTTCCTCAAATAGCGAATCTTCGTGAAATGCTTGTAAAAAGGAGGTTTTTGTGATATGATAGACATCGTAAAAAGAAAAATTAATATGACTGATGAATTACGTTCAAAAATTAAATGGGCTTGCACTTTTAATAATTGTGTACCAATGATAAAGAACGGTAGTCTAAAAATTATTGAGCATACTAATTTAGCTTATGTAGAACCACATAGAGTAATTATTAAAGAAAAACTATTTTTGTTCTTTAATAATCATGAGTATTTCTATATAGGTAATTTAGAGAATAAGTATCCAATTGCTAGACTGCAAGATATGGTAAACTAGTATTTTAAGTGTATTTAATTTTTTCTACTAACATCACAAAATAACATATAAATATATTTAGAGTATTAGTTTAGCATATAAATGCTTCTAATACTTTTTTGTGTTTTTATGAGAAAGGAGACGATATAAATGGATTCAAAGAATCAACAAGAAAAAAGAATTGCTGGTATTTATATTCGTGTTAGTACAGAAGACCAAGCTCGTGAAGGTTTTAGTTTAGGAGAACAAGAAGAAAAATTAAAGCAATTATGTGTTTTTAAAGAATATCAAGTTTATAAAGTGTATCAAGATCGTGGTATAAGTGCAAAAGACATGGAACATAGACCAGGATTTCAAGAAATGATGGATGATATGAGAAAAGGAAAGATTAATTATATTGTTGCATATAAACTTGATAGAGTAACTCGTTCTGTTAGAGATTTGGAACTTTTAATTGCAGAATTAGAGAAATATAATTGTTATCTTATTTGTGAAAGAGATGATGTAAATACTTCAACTGCAAATGGTAGATTTTTTGTTAGAATGTTAACTGTTCTTTCTCAATTAGAGATAGAAGTTGTATCTGAAAGAACAAAATTTGGAATGAGTGGAGCGATAAAGGCAGGTCATCTACCTGGAACTTGTCCACTTGGTTATTATAGAGATAAAGATAAAGTTGTAAAAATAGATCCTAATACTAGAGATATAGTAAAAAGAATATTTAATATGTATTTAGAAGGTAAAAGCTATTATCAAATATCTTGTATATTAGATGAGGAAAAAGTTTTATATCCAGAACATAATAAATGGACGGAGGCAGCAGTCAGAACTATTATAAATAATAGAATATATGTAGGAGATTATGTTAGAAATAAAACATTAAAAGATGAAACTAAAGAAGAAGTATATACTGATGTTGTAGCTCCTATTATAACAAGGGCAGAATGGGAAGAAATCCAAATCCAAAAAGAAAAGAATATGCAATCATTTTCAAGAGATAGAGTTTATATATTCTTTCAAAAACTTATTTGTCCTAAATGTGGTAAGTTAATGTTATGCAAAGGTTCAGGTGGTAAAAAGAAGAAATATATGTATTATAACTGCTCAGATTGTCATCTATATTTTAGAGAAGATAAGATAGAAGATGTATTAATGACATTCATTCTTAGCTTAGTAGAATATGATGAAGTAGTTAAAAAATATTTTTATCCAATATTAGCAGAAAAAGAAGATGTAAATACAGAAAGTATAGATGAACAAATTAAAGAACTGAATGAGCAAAAAGAAAGAATAAAGAAAGTATTTATATCTGGAACAGTTAAGATGGAAGATTTTGAACTAGACTATAAGCGTATAGAGGATAAATTGGACAAGTTGGAGCAAGAAAAATTAAAGAATATGGAAATAGATACTGAACATTTTTCTTTAATGAAGATAATGGCAGATAGAGATTTTGAAATTGAATCCAAATTAAATAGTGATAGTTTTGTAGAAGATTTAAAAGC
>CAZHCX010000152.1:0-304 GCA_964531445.1 uncultured Clostridium sp.
GATAATAATAAATATTCTAGACAAAATAGTTTAAATACTTCAAGGATGGATACAGGAACTGATAACGACAAACAATGTAATGTTTATGATATGGCTAGTAATGAAGTAGAATGGACAACAGAAACTTTGGATAATTCTGAACATCCTTCAGTGTATAGAGGTGGATATTATGATAATTCTAGTATTTTTACAAACAGTCGTGGTGTTAGCCCTTATAATAATATCTGGTTTAATTTCTCTTTCAGACCAATTCTATATTTTTAAATAAAATAAGCATAAAAAATATGATTAAATAAGATGTGCG
>CAZHCX010000152.1:314-1903 GCA_964531445.1 uncultured Clostridium sp.
AAGCATGTCTTATTTAGTATACCTTGTGTCAAAAACTGTCGAAAATTGCGATGAAAAATACTTGCTAAACATATTGAATTAGTGTATCATAATAAAGAATTTATTCAATAAATTTTAAATCTACAGCTTCAAATTCTAGAAGCAAAAATCCAAAAAGAAAATAAAATAAATTCAAAAACAAATTTTAATTTTACTATCAAATAAATATTGACAAAAATAAAAATGTACATTATAATAAAGGAGATGAAGTTATATAGAAACATTTACCAAAAATTATTATATAAAATGTAAAAATAATAAAATAAAATATATATCAAATGAATTAATAAATATTTTACAAGAAATGGATAGTTTGCAGAAAGTTGAGGAAGAACAAGCAAAATATTACGTAAATAATGAAAATGATAAAATATTTAGAACAATTCTAGATAACAAAGAAGAAGCGGTTAATTTTATAAACGATACATTAAAAATAAAAATATCAAAAGATGAAATTGAAAAATATAATAGTAGTTTTATAAATAATATATTTCAAAACAGAGAAGCAGATGTGGTATATAAAATTAAAAATAAAAATGTATTATTTTTAATAGAGCATCAAACTAAAATTGATTACTTAATGCCATATAGAATATTAGAATATCAATTAGCAATTATGAAAAGTGTATTAAATGATAATGGGAAAAACAAACAAAATGATAAATTTCCATTAGTAATTCCAATTGTATTATATACTCATAATAAAAAATGGGATGCAGATACATATTTTGAAAAGTTGCAGGAAACATACAATGATTTTAACATAAAACTATCAAACTATTATTTAGTAGATATAAATAATTATACAGAAGAAGAGTTATTAAATAAAGAAGATTTTTTGTCAAAAATGATGTTGCTTGAAAAAGCAAAAAATAGTAAAGAATTAGTTGAATTTATAAAAAAGGTAATTCCCAAAACGAAAAAAGACGATATAGAATTACTAAAAAGAATTGTAGCTTTAGGTTTAAGAAAAAAATTAACAAGTGAAGATATTCAAAAATTACTACAAATAATGGAAGGAGATGGAGAAAATATGTTAGCTTTTTTAGATATGTTAGAAAAAGAAAATCAGATGTACATTAATATTGGTAAGACGGAAGGCAAAAAGGAAGGGAGAAAAGAAGGTAGATTGGAAGAAAAGGCTAAAATTATAAAAAATATGCTTAATGAAAAACTATCCATAGATAAAATTTCCAAAATAACTGGTGTGAAAAAAGAAGAGATAGAAAAGATGAAAGAAAAATAAAGTTATACAATATAATAAAGGAGATGGAAAAAATATGCTAGCTTTTTTAGATATGTTAGAAAAAGAAAACCAGATGTACATTAATATTGGCAAAAAGGAAGGCAGGTTAGAAGAAAAAGTTAAAATTGTAAAAAATATGCTGAATGAAAAACTATCCATAGATAAAATTTCCAGAATAACAGGTGTAAAAAAAGAGGAAATAGAAAAGATGAAAGAAAAATAAATAAAATAAATTTTAATATTCATTTTCATTGAAAAAAAATAAAAAATATGATTAAATAAGACGTGCGAAAGCATGTCTTAT
>CAZHCX010000153.1:0-1878 GCA_964531445.1 uncultured Clostridium sp.
CACCAAGTATGCCCGTGATTTCGATCAGAAGTATCCCAAGTGGTACAACGGGAAGAAGAACGGCTTTGCCTGGTGCGACATGTTCGTGGATTGGTGCTTCCTGACGGCCTTTGGCTATGAGAAGGCACTGGCTCTGCTCTGCCAGCCGGAAAAATCCGCCGGTGCGGGCTGCACCTACTCTCTGCGCTATTTCAAAAACAAGGGCCAGTTCCATACCAAGGACCCGCAGCCGGGAGATCAAATCTTCTTCGGCACTTCGCTCGACAACAGCACGCACACCGGCATCGTGGAGTCCGTGGACAAGAAGCAGGTGCATACCATCGAAGGCAATACCAGCGATCAAGTGGCCCGCAGGAACTACAGCCTGACCAACAGCCGCATCCTCGGTTACGGCAGGCCTGCGTATGATTCAGCCGGAACTGTGGAGCCTGTCACGCCTGCCACTCCTGCCGCCCCGCAGGTGACGGACGTTCCCTTCCTCGTGAAGGTCAGCATCCGGGATCTGAATATCCGCAAGGGTCCTGGTACCAACTACAGCCGTACCGGCTCCTATACCGGCATCGGTATATTCACCATCGTGGACGTGCAGTCTGGTCAGGGCTCCAACTCCGGCTGGGGCAAGCTCAAGTCCGGCGCTGGCTGGATCAGCCTCGACTATACCCAAAAGCTGTAATTTGACCCTCTGGGCCTGTGGGAGAAATCCTGCAGGCCCACTTTTTTTATTTCTGTCCGCTCAAAACGCCTCCCAATCTCCAGTGGAAAGTGAAGGCCAAGCCTTCAGACTGGAGGAAATCCCATGACCAATGAGCAGAAAGCTATGATCCGAAAGCTCAGACAGCAGAATAACAGCTACGTTTCCATCGCGGGTGTGCTCGGCGTTTCCGTAAGCGCCGTAAAGGGCTACTGCCAGAGGAACGGTCTATCCGGCAAACGCGCTAACGCTGAGAGCTCTCCTGATGATCTGTCCGTCTGCCTCGGCTGTGGAAAGCCCATCGCCCAACGCGACGGCATCAAGCGGATCAAATTCTGCTCTCCCGGATGCAGGCAGGCATGGTGGAATGCCCATCCAGAGAAGGTCAACCGGAAAGCCGTGTACAGCTTCACCTGCGCATGCTGCGGGAAACCCTTCACCGCTTACGGGAACCGTGGCCGGAAGTACTGCTCCCATGAGTGCTATATCACCAGCCGCTTCAAGGGAGGTGATTCACGATGACACCGGAGCAGTTTGAGGCAGATAAGAACTATCTGGCAGCACGTGAGATCGCGGAGGGCTTCCTGAAAAAAGGCCTGCTGACGCCCGATGAATTCGACAAAATCGACGCCTTCCTGGTCGAAAAATTCTCCCCACAGACAGGCAAACTAATCGCGGACACAGGTCAGAATTAACTTGCTATGTGTCCATTTTAGAGTGATATATGGTACGGGAAAGGAGGCGAAAAAAGCCTTGAAAACAGTAAAGAAAATCGAGATCACAAGGCCGGTCCTGCCCACTCGGAAGAAAGTCGCCGCCTACGCTCGTGTGTCAATGGAATCTGACCGGATGATGCATTCGCTCTCCACGCAGGTCAGTTATTACAACGAGCTCATCCAGAGCAATCCAGAGTGGGAATTTGCCGGTGTGTATGCAGACAACTTCATCTCCGGTACCAGCACGGAAAAGCGCACAGAGTTCCAGCGTATGCTGGCCGACTGCGAGGCCGGGAAGATCGACATCGTCCTCACCAAGTCTATCAGCCGCTTTGCCAGAAACACCGTGGACCTGCTGGAGACCGTCCGGCACCTGAAGGAGCTGGGCATCGAGGTACAGTTCGAGAAGGAGCACATTAACTCCCTGTCCGACGACGGCGAGCTGATGCTGTCCCTTCTCGCTTCTTTTGC
>CAZHCX010000154.1:0-1835 GCA_964531445.1 uncultured Clostridium sp.
ATGGTGTAAGTCTTGCCATATTCGTCTATGACCATGTATGCCGCGATCAGAGCGGCTGTGTCGAGGGTCGGGAGTTGGCTCGGCTGGGCGTAGATTAGCGTGTCGGATTCCGCCATCGCTGCGGTGTTGCCTCGGTTCTGGTCTTGGGCGTTGCCTTCGTCGACTAGGACGTCGATGCTCTGCCACTCGGCGGTCTTATTGCCTGTTATGGTCGAATATTTAACCTCGCCGATGAACCACTCGTCTAGGGAGTTTGGGAATGCCTCGAACACGGTCGTGTTAGCGGCCACAGCAGTACCTCGCTGAGCCTTCGACCGCGAATCCGAGATTGCAGTTGCTGTATCGCTCGATTATGTCGCCATATTGCTGCGAGATTTTCGCGAAAGCGTTGGCGGCAGTGGTTGATGCGAATTCGATTGTAAAATTGCGGACGTGCTTGCTCTCGACCTCGCCGGTGGTGCCTTGGTGTACGATTACTTCCGCGATGAAGTTCGCGAGAAGTTGCTCTATGTCTGCCGGAAGGTTGCCATCGGTGTCGGTCGGGAGTTCGCTGAGGCATAGAAATGACGCGAGGCGGAGCTTTGCGACCGTCAGGATTTTAGCCCATTGTTCTTCTGTATATCTGGACGCATCTTCACCAGTCCAGAGCTTGTATTCGTCTTGCGTCATGTTCTATTTCCTCTCTTATGCGTCAATTACTCTGCGATTGTGACCAATACAGCAGATTTCTTCTCGCCGAGGGAACCCCAGCGTGGAGTTTCGTCGAGTAAGATGTCCGTGTTGGTTGCCGTGTCGAAGTCTGGGCGGACGCGGATGCCCTGTTCGCCACCATGCTTGTAGGCGCGGTTGACTACGAGGAAGGCCTCGCCAGTACCGGTCATCCAGGATGGGGTGTAGACGCGCTCAACGCCGAGGATGTCCTCGAAGCGTGCGCCTGGATGGACTAGGTATTGGCCGTTAGCTTTGGCTTGTAGTAAGTCAGTGACCATGTATTGTGCGCCTTCGGTCTTGATTTGACCCTTTGCGCCGACGATGCCGTCGTAGAGGTTGGAGCCTGCAGCTGCTTCGTAGCTGGAAGCGAAGCCGTTGCCTGCGCCGTTGTTGGCCTGGCAGTCTGCGATGATGCTGTAGAAGCCACGGGTGCCGTCGAACATGCGGAGGTCTGGGGTGCCTGCGCTGCGGCCGTCGCCGACGAATGCTGCGCGTTCGATTTCGGCGATGATTGCGTCAACTAGCTCCTGGGAGCGGAAGTCGATGAGCTGTGGGTTTTCGTATAATTCAACAGCATCGAGGTCGAGGCGTTTGTATACCATCTTTACGAGTAGATCGCGGACGGTGTCAGTGACGGCCTGATTCTGCTTGGTGTCGCCCTTCTTGTGGCCAGCTGCGCGGCTCTCGGATTCCATGAGATGGATGCGGAAGCTCTTAGCTGAAATCCACTGGAAGTGGCTGATGATGCCATCGCTCTTTTCGAGGGCGTTGACGAAGTACTGGTCAACTGGTGCTGGGTTTGGTAGGCCAGTGATGCCGTCTAAGCTCATGTGCTTGGAGGCTTCTGCGCGCCACATTGCATCGAAGGATGCGCCGAGGCGACCTGCTTTTCTTAGGGTGTCAGCGAAGGCTTTGTGGCCTGCTTCGCTGTGGAGCCAGTCGGTTGTCTTTACGATTGGCTGTTCGATGTCAGCCTTGTCTTTGATGACGATTGGCTGTGCGTTCGAATCTTGCATTTCTTCTTTCCTTTCTTCTTCTGCGGATTCGGTCTTCTCTGCTTCTGGTTCAGCTTCGGATTCTGCCGGGGCTTCTTCCGCTTCTGGTGCTTCTGGAGCATCGTCTGC
>CAZHCX010000155.1:0-1828 GCA_964531445.1 uncultured Clostridium sp.
ATCGACATGGAGACCTTCCAGTACGTGCAGGACGAGATGGCCAGACGCCGGGAGCTCGGTGCCCTTGCCAACAAGAGCCTGAACATCACCTGCTTCACCGGGAAGATCAAATGCGGCTTCTGCGGAAAGAGCTTCATGCATAACACCCGAAAGAACCGAGCACAGTTCACCACGACCTACACCGACGAGGACGGCATGTACACCACATGGGTGTGCGGCTCCCGAAAGCAAAAGCAGAAAGGCGAGCCCTGCAAGGCCAAGGAGATCCCGGACAAGATTCTGAAAGCCTGCTGTGCTGAGGTGCTGGGCTTAGATGAATTCGACGATGAGGTCTTTGCCGAGCGCGTCGAGCGGATCGATGTTCCGGACGGCGGCATTCTGGTCTTCCACTTTTACGACGGCACCGAGGTCACGAAGGAATGGAAGTCCACCGCCAAGCAGGACTGCTGGACGGATGAATACAAGGACCGCCAGCGCGAATGGGTCCGCAACTACATGGCCAAGGGTGATGGCCGGTTCTCGCCATTCACCACCCGGATTAAGTGCGGCTGCTGCGGTGGCTCCTGCAGGCGGCAGGTCCAAGGCTCCTCGGATGGCAAGATTGCCTACTGGCGATGCTCCGGAGGCGGTGCCACCAACTGCGGCATCAAGGGCATCCGGGAACCGGAGCTCATGGAGATTGCCGCTGGCCTGATGGGCCTTCCCGAATTTGACGGCGACGCCTTCCGGGAGCAGGTCGATCACATCACGATGGTGAAAAGCGGCCAGCTGGAATTCACTTTCACAGACGGCCACACCGAGGAAGCGGAATACTCCACCAAGCGTAAGGGTAAGCCTTGGACCGAGGAACAGCGAGCCAAGTTCAAGGAATCCATCAAGGGCTCCTACACGCCAGAGCGCAGGAAGGCCATGAGCGAACACATGAAACAAGTAAGGAGGGAGCGGTATTGGAACAGCAAAGGAAAGTCCAAACAATCCCAGCAACCCTGACGCGGTTTACGGCCACGCCGCTTTCCGCGCAGAAGAAACGGAAGGTCGCCGGGTATGCTCGCGTCTCCACTGATCACGACGATCAGTTCACGAGCTATGAGGCGCAGATCGATTACTACACCAATTACATCAAGGGCCGGGACGATTGGGAGTTTGTGTCCGTGTACACCGACGAGGGCATCACGGGCACCAGCACCAAGCACCGCGAGGGCTTCAAACGCATGATCGCGGATGCGCTGGACGGTAAGATCGACCTGATCGTCACCAAGTCCGTCAGCCGCTTTGCGCGGAACACGGTTGACTCCCTGACCACCATCCGGCAGCTGAAGGAAAACGGCATCGAGGTCTATTTTGAGAAAGAAAACATCTGGACCTTCGACGGTAAAGGCGAAGTCCTGCTGACCATCATGTCGAGCCTCGCGCAGGAAGAAAGCCGGTCCATTTCCGAGAACTGCACATGGGGCCAGAGAAAGCGCTTTGCAGACGGCAAGGTCACGGTTCCCTTCAAACGGTTTCTCGGATACGACCGAGGTGAAGATGGGAATCTGGTAATCAACCCGGAGCAGGCCAAGGTGGTCAAGCGCATCTACGGAATGTTCCTCAAGGGCATGACGCCTCACGGCATCGCTAAGACGCTGACCGACGAAGGTGTCCCGACACCGGCAGGCAAGCACCAGTGGGGCCAGACCACCATCAAGAGCATCCTGTCGAACGAGAAGTACAAGGGAGATGCCCTGCTGCAGAAGACCTTCTGCGAGGACTTCCTGACCAAGAAGATGAAAACCAATCAGGGTGAGGTCCCGCAGTACTACGTGGAGAATAACCACGAGGCCATCAT
>CAZHCX010000156.1:0-1817 GCA_964531445.1 uncultured Clostridium sp.
GTATTACTGTTGAAGCTCCATGTAGTACTATTGGAGTATTTGGTATTTTTTCTTTAATTTCTTTTAAAATATCAAATCTTAATTTTGCTTCGCCTTTAAATTTGTAAGCTCCATGGCTTGTACCAATTGCAATTGCTAAAGAATCACATCCTGTTCTTCTTACAAATTCTTCAGCTTGATCTGGGTCTGTATACATTGCATCATCTGCTGCAACATTAACATCATCTTCAATTCCTGCTAATTTTCCAAGTTCAGCTTCTACAGTTACACCATGTGCATGTGCATAATCTACAACTTCTTTTGTAAGTCTGATATTTTCTTCAAAATCATATTTTGAACCATCAAACATAACTGATGTAAAGCCATTATCTATACACAATTTTGCTGTTTCGAAGTCTGGTCCATGGTCTAAATGAATTGCAATTGGAATATTTGGATATTCTTCTACTGCTGCTTGTACCATTTTCATTAAATAATTTATTCTTGCATATTTTATAGCACTTGATGAAACTTGTAATATTACTGGTGAATTTGCTTCAGCTGCTGCATCTACAATTCCTTGTATTATTTCCATGTTATTTACATTAAATGCACCTATTGCATAACCTTCTTTCATTGATTTTTCAAACATTTCTTTTGTTGTTACTAATGCCATTATCAATTCCTCCTTAAATATTTATGATAATGTTATTTTATTTCTAAAAGGATTATATGTCAAGACTTTTTACGCTATATTTTCCCACTCTTCTTTTAAAATTGAATAAATTATTCTATCTACTTTCTGACCCTTACTATTAATTTTTCTATTTCTTAAAACTGCTTCTTTTGTCATCCCAACATTTGTTAGAACTCTTCCCAAATCTCTTGTATGTGATTCTGACATATAATAATGATCTGCAATTACTGTTTCAAATTTTCTATCGTTAAATAAATATTCAAAAATTTTTGTAAGAACTTCTTCCGGTGTTCCTTCTAATCTCCAACCTTCTAAAAAGTAAAATTTTATTACTGCTGTTTTATTTTTATCAGAGTATTCTGTTACTTTAACATAACCAACAATTTCCCTAGTTTCTTTTTTCTCTATAAACCAACATGGTATTCCTTCTTCCGTTTCATGTAGTGTTGCTTCTATTATCATTTTTGCTTCTGCAACACTTTTATATGGTGCATGGTATTTGTATTCAACCATTTCTTCATTGTCTTTTCCCCATTTTTCATAAACTTGTTCAGCATCTTCCACTTTTGGTCTTCTTAATATATATCTCTCTGTTTCTAATTCTTTCATTAATTTTCCTCCTTTTTTCAACGTTTTGTATTATATATTTTATATATTGCTCTGTGCTATATATTTTTATAAAATCTTATTTTTATTTTCTAAAAATTATTTATTTTTGTATGAAAGTATGAGATAACAATACACTTACTATCTAATTAGATAGTAAGTGTATTAAAACTACGGATAACTTTATTTACTGTTGCAGACATATTCAGTGCCTTCTTTAGTAATTTCCCAATCATATTTTCTTACAAGATTAATAAATTGATTATATTCATTATCAGGAAATGTAATTAATGGTTTCGAAGTTTCAAGATATTTAAATACTTCACTAATAATAAGTTCTGAAATTTTGTTTCTTCTATATTTTTCTACAATATAAAAAGTACAAATTTTTCTTTCTTTATCATCTTTTTTTAATAATGCAATTCCTATTATTATATTTTCTGATGCACATATAACAATTTCACCTGTTCCATTTATTACTCTTGGAATCTGTTTTGTCCAGTACCAGTTAAAATAATCTGGATATGAATCACAA
>CAZHCX010000157.1:0-1801 GCA_964531445.1 uncultured Clostridium sp.
GCAGTAATTGTAAAAGATGGAAAAATAATTGCAAGAGCACACAATTTAAAAGAAACAAAATTTGATACAACAAAACATGCCGAAATTTTAGCAATTCAAAAAGCAAGTAAGAAATTAAAATCATGGAGATTATTAGATTGTGAAATGTATGTAACATTAGAACCTTGTTCAATGTGCACAGGTGCATTAATAAATTCTAGAATAAAAAAAATATATATCGGCACTACAGATAAAAAAACAGGTGCTGTAGGATCAGTTTTTAATCTACTTGAAGATTACACATTTAATCACAAAGTTGAATATGAAACTGGAATTTTAAAAGATGAATGTGAAAATATATTAAAAGAATTTTTTAAAAATTTAAGAAATATGAAAAAAAATAGTTAGTTTTAAGAAGTTTTTTGAGTGGAATATTTTTTTAAATATTCCATTTGCATATTATCTTCTGTATATTGTTCTTCTTCGGATTTATTTTTGTTAGCTCCTATTAAAAAAAGCCAATATATGAAAAAATTTATAATTGAAATACTTATAAAAAAACGCATAAAACACCTCTCTTTCTTTTATAGTATTCTACGAAATAAAAAAAGTTATTCTAAACTTTACATAAATTATAACATTTAATTTTTCAAAAGTATCGCGAAATTTGTCGAATAAAAAATTTTGGCAAAATTTCAAAAAGACATGAAACATAAATTTCATGTCTTTTTTAAAATTACATTTTAATTTCTGTATTTTGATATCTCTTCATACCAGTACCAGCTGGAATTAACTTACCAATAATAACATTTTCTTTTAATCCAACTAAATCATCTGTCTTACCTTTGATAGCTGCTTCTGTAAGAACTCTAGTTGTTTCTTGGAATGATGCAGCTGATAAGAAGCTGTCTGTTGCAAGAGATGCTTTAGTAATACCAAGTAATACTCTCTTACCAGTTGCTGGTCTCTTACCTTCAGCAATTGCTTCATTATTTTTATCTTCAAAGTCATACATATCAACAAGTGATCCTGGGAACATATCTGTGTCTCCGTTATCTTCAACTCTAACTTTCTTAAGCATTTGTCTACCAATAACTTCAACGTGTTTATCATTGATATCAACACCTTGGTTTCTATAAACTTTTTGAACTTCAGATGTTAAGTATTCAAATACTCCTTCTGGTCCTTTTAAAGCTAAGATTTCAGATGGGTTTATTGATCCTTCGATTAATGGATCTCCAACTTCTACCATATCATCTTCTTTAACTTTCATCTTAGATCCGAATGGAATTGTATATGTTTTAGAATCGTCAGAAGATGTAACTATAACTTCTTTCTTCTTCTTTGTTTCTTTTATTTTAACTTTACCTGCAATTTCAGAAATTATTGCAACACCCTTTGGTTTTCTAGCTTCGAATAATTCTTCAACTCTAGGAAGACCCTGTGTAATATCTGCAACACCGGCAACACCACCAGAGTGGATAGTTCTCATTGTAAGCTGTGTACCAGGCTCACCAATTGATTGTGCTGCTATAATACCAACAGATTCTCCAATTGATACTAAGCTTCTTCTTGCTAGTCCCATACCATAACATTTTTGACATACACCGTGTTTTGAACGACAAGCTAATACTGAACGTACTTCTAATCTTTCAATTCCGGCAGCTACTATTTTTTCTGCTATAGATTCTGTAATCATAGTATTTGTATCAACTATTAATTCGTTTGTGTTAGGGTCAATTACATCATTTACAACATATCTACCAACAATTCTTTCTTGCATTTTTTCAATAACTTGATTTCCATCTTTAATATCATAAAC
>CAZHCX010000158.1:0-253 GCA_964531445.1 uncultured Clostridium sp.
CACACCTTCCGATGTAGTAAACGGCGTCGGCTATCTCCGCGCCAAGTATCGCGTTTCTCCCACAAACGGTTCGTTCTACCCTTATCAGTTTGATAACGAGAAAACAAACGGTCAGGACGGCTACGCGGGTTATCCCGGCAAAGCTATCGATCAGTTCCAGCTCACGCTTTAAAAATAGAATAACGGCATAAAGTCAGCCTCCCGCCTCTCTCCGTTTGGATTGATACGGGAGGCTTTTTTATTTTACCTCAGT
>CAZHCX010000158.1:263-1785 GCA_964531445.1 uncultured Clostridium sp.
TCTCCTTCAAATCCTCAATTGCGACAATTGGGTCCATTGTATGAAACATCAAATAGTTGCGTTTCATGGTTTTTACCGGAGCCTGATGCAGAATCTTTATGCTGCTTTCGCCGGTGTAATAGTGCCAGTAGCGGTAGATATACCCTATCCAGTACAGCACATCCTTTTGATATACCTCTCCTGCACCGGTGAGCGAATCGCCTACAGTTGAAATGACTTCATCCAACAGATATTCTTCCCCCATCCATTGCATTCGGTTATACCGTGAATCAAGAGCCTTTGCTACGTCCGATATCATAAAGGCTTTGATAAATGCCGCGCTCGGTATCTTTTTTTCGGCAGACAGTTCAAACAATCTGCCCTGTATATCACACAGTTTTATTTGCAGTTCGTCCATGATTAACCTCCGTTCTGTGCTTTTTCGAGGATTTCATCAAAAAACAATCCTTCCCGGCGGTAATTCCTACAAATGGAGTTTGCGAGAGAAACACCCTTTGCACGGTTCGCTTCCGCTACCTCTTGAATGAACAGTCGTTCCAAATATGACAACTCGATCTCAGCTTCAACCCGAACAGCATCGCAGCCCTTTTGTGTTACAGCAACATACTGCTTACCGAGCTGTAATGCTGACAGGCTACCAACAAGAGCAGCGTCTGTAATATTCCCGATGAAAAAGTTGTCGATCACATAAAACATACGGTCGTTGGCAATGCTTCCGATGACGATATCTTTATTTTCAGACATTTTGCGATACTTCTCATAAAGGGAAGTGCCTTTTATTTTTTCCATGCGTCCGCGGTGATATGCCACAAGCATTGCCCATTCGATATCCGCAGGAACCTCGATCGTGTTCAGGTCGGCGGTATCGACAGACACAATGTAATACTTTGATTTGTCGTAGTCGCAAATAAGTGTGAGCGCCTGACTCGGGTCAGTCCCCATATAAAAGCCTTTTCCAAAATCACATTGTGAGCGGCTTTTCGGTTCGATTTTTCCTTCTATTCCGGATTTGGAACCATGATAAAGCAACACACGACCTTCTGAAAGTGATATGCTGTCAGCGGCGTTTGCAATCTTTTCAAGGATGATATCATAGACAGAAACAGCGTTTTCTTTGCAGATCTCATAGAGCTTGGTTTGTGCCAGCTTGTTGGGAACAGCACGCCCGTTTTCCCAGCGGTTTACTGTCGCAAAAGAGACATTTAACAGATCTGCAAGCTCCGTCTGGCTCATGTTCAGGTGTTCTCGAATTTGTTTTATCAGCGCCTGCATACGCGTCACCTCATATAACATTATCTATATTAAATATATTACCATATGTTATAAGCAATATCAATACCTGTTTTTCATTTTCGATTCTTTCCACAAAAATCACAAGACTATTTTGGATAGCATATTCCGCCTCACTTGCTTGCTATTTCTCTTTTCCAGAGTTAATATGTGACCACCAAAACGCATTAGGAGCACAGATAAAATGAATAACATAGAAGGTAATATTATCCGTCACAAAAGGCTTTGTCTT
>CAZHCX010000159.1:0-1752 GCA_964531445.1 uncultured Clostridium sp.
CGGTTTCAGAGGATTTCATTAAAGCCCTATAATCACTGGCGAATGCCTATGATTTCGGGGAATTCAAATTCCGGTTTATATTAGTTCTATCATATCAGAATTACGCGGGTTTGTCCATCATCAAAACAATTATTTTAGTTTTCTGCCGCAAATCGGGCAGAAAGAAATCCTGCATGAATTGTCAACGCCTTCACCTTCAAAAACAAGCTCAAAGCAGTTGGCGCGGATTGATTTCCTTATGTAGAACGAATCGTTGTTTTCGACCGCAGGGAAATCTGTACCGAACGCATAATTTTCTTCGGTATTCATTTTCTGACAATAGGGGCAGGAAGAAGTTTTTTCTTTGAAAGAAATAATCATCATTGGTATCTCTCCTTTATGCTTTTATCATTTTGGCGGCGGCGGGCTTCAACACAGCGTTGACCTCTGCTGCCTTTGATTCCTCAAAACGGAAGATGATTTTGTCGGGATGTGAGGTGCTTTGACGGTAATCGTCCATATTCTGAAACCCTGCCTGATGCAGCTTGATATACTCGTCGCGCGTAACTTCCCAATACTTGTACTTGGGTTTCGCGCCTTGCAGCATATCGTTGAATTTTTCGGGATCAATAACGGTTACGTCAGATTCAGACGATTTTGATTCCGTCAAATCCTCGCTGATAACAAACTCACCTTTCTCAATCAGGTAATCGGATATCTTGGTCGCGTCCTTGATTGCCCTGAACAACTCATTAGGATTATTTTGCAAAACGCTTATCCAATTCTGAACGTAGGCGGTGTGATTTTCCATCTGCGGAGCCTGCTCATAATTGATTCCCGTCGCGCTTGCGGTGAACGCCGAAGCGATTTCCGCGCGGAGCTCCTCTTTGGCGTAGCTTTCGCTGCCAAAACTGCCTGTCAGATCACGGTTCAGACGGTGTGCAGCTCCGGAAGCGTGAGCCGCTTCATGGAGAAATACCGACATATAGCTGTAAGTATCATCGAATTGCTCCACGGTGGGCATACGCACATAATCCTCCGATGGACTGTAATAGGCGCGGTTGCCGCCCTCACGCAGCTCAAAACGCATATTTTCCAATAGCTTGTCGCGGGCAGCAAGCAGCTCAACACTGCTGAATTCTGTCCGTTCAGCTTTTGGCAGTTCGGGAATACCGTCGATTTGGTCGCCGTTGAACACTGTAAACACATTGGAAACAGGCTTGACACGTTCTGCAAATTCCTCATCAGTCAGGCTTTTCCGCAATTTTTCAACCTCGGCGGTCGTCAGCTTCCGCTTTTCTTCTGTGTCAAACATCGCCCAAAACTCAACTCGCGTTCCTTTTTCGCCCTTGTTGACCTTCCAACCCTTCGCTTTTGCCTGATTGAAGGTACACCAGCGCGAATCACTGAAATTCTTCTGCATAGCGACGCAGGACAGCCAGAAATAATTTAGCCCATGATAGGCTCTGCCTGTTACAGCATTATGCGGAGCGCCGCCGATATTGTGCCAATCCTGATGCCACGGAATTTCGTCCTTTTGAAGCGCGGCGATAAACTCATTGGCGATTTGCTCGCGCATTTTATTTAGCTTACTCATAGACTACCTCGCTGTCCCAATCATAGATAATTTCTTCATCAGGCGATTCTTCGAGGTGATTGTCCTCGAAGATAACTCCGTTGTTTTCTAAGAACTCGTTTTCGTTCATGGTATCACCACCTTATAGCTTGATTTTTTGGTTGTGCGCTGTCAGGGCGTTACCTCGCAGCGCGGCT
>CAZHCX010000160.1:0-1744 GCA_964531445.1 uncultured Clostridium sp.
TTTGTTGTTCCTAAGTCAATTCCTATAATTTTTCCCATTTTAATTTACTTCCTTTCCTTTCGCAACTCTTTGTTCATTGCCCTTATATGTTCTGTTTGGCAAATCTTAAACTTTGCGATATTTTATATATTTTAAAATTTAATAACAAATTTATTTAGTTAGCTACAACAACCATAGAATGTCTAATAACTTTATGTCCAATTTTGTAACCTTTTCTATATTCTTGAACTATTTCTTTTTCACCCTTTGAATCATCTTGAACACTGCTAACAGCTTCATGTAATTCAGGATCAAAAGTTTCACCAAGTGCTGGAATTTCTTCCACACCTTTAGATTTTAAAACATCTTGAAATTGTTTTAAAACAAGTTCAATACCTTTTTTGTAATTTTCATCTGATGTTTCAACTTTTGCAGCATTTTCTAGATTATCTAAAACTGGTAACATTACTTCAATAACATCACCTAATATTGAATTATATAACCCTTCTCTTTCCTTTTGGCTTCTTTTTTTATGATTTTCAAATTCAGCCAAAATTCTTTTATATCTGTCTGTTAATTCATCAAGTTCTTGTTGTTTTGCTTGTAATTCTGTATTTTCAACATTTTCTGTTTGAACTTCTTCCATTTCTTTTTCTGCCATTTAACTTCTCCCTTCTTATATACCTTTATCTTTAAGTTTTTTATTTATATATTTCATAACTGAAATAACTTTTGAATAATCCATTCTTTTAGGTCCTATAATTCCTATTGTACCCATATCTTTATTTCCAACTTTGTGCTTAAAAGTAATAACACTAAAATCTTTTAGTTCTTCTTTTTCATTTTCATCACCAATATAAACATTTATGTCTTTAGCAAATCCTGAATTTAAAATGTCTGTCATAACTTCTTTTTCATCTATCAAGTTAACAAAATTTTTGGCAACAGCTAAACTATTAAATTCTGGTAAATCAAATGATTTATTTGCACCTTCCAAATACAACTGTCTATCTTGAGAAATAACTTTTTTTATTTGTTCAATGATTGGTTTTATTACCTTTACACTGTACTTCATTTCATTAATTAAATATTCTTCTAATGGAGCATCAATTATCTCTAATGGTTGACCTTTTAATTTTTGATTGAACATATAATTTATTGTTTCAACTTGTTTTTCTGTTATGTCTTCATCAAATTTTATTATTGTTTCTTTGACCATTCCAGTATTAGTTAATATTATTGCCATCAACATTCTCGGCCCTAATAAAACAAATTTAATTTCTTCTATTAATAATCCATCACTACTTGGTCCAATTGCAACTGTTGTATAATGTGTAATCTCAGATATTGTACTTGTTGTAATTTTTGTTAAATCTTCTATTTCATTTACTTTAGTTTCTAATTTATCACTTATATATTTGATTTCCTCTAAACTAATGTTGTCATCTTTTAACAATTCATCAACATAGTATCTATAACCTTTTTCTGATGGAATTCTTCCACTTGATGTATGTGTTTTTTCCAAATATCCTGATTTTTCTAAGTCCGCCATTTCATTTCTGATTGTTGCACTACTGTAATTTAAATCATGGTTATTTGTTAATGCACTTGAACTTACTGGCTCTGCTGTATTTATATATTCTTCTACTATAGCTTGTAGTACTTTCTTTTTTCTATCTTCCAGCATTTTATCACCTCTTTTAGCACTCTTATAATTTGATTGCTAATCTTTCTATATATTATATCCTTTTTTAGCACTTGTCAA
>CAZHCX010000161.1:0-1699 GCA_964531445.1 uncultured Clostridium sp.
AGGTTATTGATTTTTTACTTAATCTTTCACATGACAAGGAAATGATAAATTCAAAAAAATATCTTAAACTTGCTAATAAAATAGATGATATAACAAAATTTACAGTTGGATGGTTAAATTCCATAAATGGAGCAAAAATGAAAATTTAAAGTAGGGCTTGGTTGAATGTGGCTTGCCTCTCCGTCTGCTAATAACTCTAACAATGTATGCAATGTGAATAGCAACAATGCGAACTTGAACAACAACAACTATGACAATACCAATGGGCTTTCTCCGCTAGATTCTTTAAAATAATGTGGGTATTTTCACGTTTTAAATGTGAAATATGAGAATCTTTAAAGAAACAAACCAATTCCTTTAGCTTAAAAAACTATAAAACAAAAATAGATGCAAAGGTCTGTTAGTAACGAAGTTGAAAGGGGGCTTTTGCTACTACTATTTTATGCTATTGTGCAAATAGCTTTTTTATATTTTAGGAAAGTTCGTCCAGTGGACGGAGTTTCTGTAGACTTCTTAGCTGTGTGATAAGTAGTGAACTACAGATAAGATATGCGGTGCAAGATAAATATGGAAATTGCTAGAATTTCTTTGCGATTACCATCGCTTAGAAATTCTTCAATTCGTTTTTTAAAAGATTTTGTAAAACTACTATTAAAAGGTTTGTTTTACAAAATCTTCTTTTATATAATAGGAAAGTAATACTTTTTATTATATAAAAGCCAACTGCACACAAAATTATTTATGAAAAGGTACAAAAATGAAAAGAAAAGGTTATTTATACGACAATATTTGTAAAATTAAAAATATAGAAAGTGCATACAAAGAAGTATGCAAAAATACTAGAAATGAAAGACGAGTATTTAATATGAAACAATATAAATCTCTATATATTTCTAGAGTTTATAGTACGTTAATTAATAAAGAATATAAAGTTGGAAGTTATAATAAATTTATAATACATGAACCAAAAGAAAGATTAATTGTAAGTCAAAGTATTCATGATAAAATAATAAATCATTTAATTGCAAGGTATATATTATATCCAGTTATATTGCCATGTCTTATAGATACTAATGTAGCAAGCAGAATTAATATGGGAACAAAAGCAGGACTAGAATGGGAACAAAAATTTATAAGAAAATGTAACATAAAATATAAAAAATACTATATATTAAAATGTGATATTTCTAAGTTTTTTGCAAGCATAAATCATGATATTCTTAAAGAAAAAATATTAAAGATAATTAAAGATAAAGATGCTTTAAAAATCATATTTGATTTAATAGATAGTAATGACAAAGGATTATATATAGGCTCAATGGCAAATCAGATACTAGCAATATACTATTTAAACGACTTTGATAAATTTGTTAAGGAAAAACTTAAAATCAAATATTATGTAAGGTATCAGGACGATTTCTTACTTTTTCATGAATCTAAAGAATATTTAAAATATTGTTTTGAACAAATAAAAATCTATTTAAAAAAAGAAAAGCTGGAATTAAATCCTAAAAGTAGAATTTATAAAAATACAGATAATTTTATGTTCCTAGGAAGAAATACAAAAGGAAAATATATACGTTATAGAAATGTAAAAAGAAAATTGAAAGCTCGTAAATATCTATATGAAACAGAGAAAATAGATTTATATAGTTATTATAGTAGTTATAATTGTTATAAACAGTTATTAAAAAGAGAT
>CAZHCX010000162.1:0-1663 GCA_964531445.1 uncultured Clostridium sp.
TCACATTTTTATGTAAATCTAGTGTTTTTTATCAATTTATACATTAAAATTACGTTTTCCCATTTTTTCCCATTTCAATTTGACACAATGCCCCTATTGTCTATTTTGATTTTTTCAAAATTATCTAGCAAAACATTGTGGTTCTAAGCTACTAAGCTTCTAATCTCTTTTTTATTATTTATTATATGCCCTTTGGCTATTGTTAACATTATAAGAAAACTTAAATTTAGCATTAATTCCATTTTTTCTTGTCCCCTTATAAAATGGTCGTTAAACATATAATCCCTATCTATTCGTCCATTTAGCCTTTCGACCTCTGTTCTCATTTTATATTTTGTTTTAAATTTTTTACTATCTCTTGCTACTGGCACAAATATTCTATAATCTGTTGATAATGGTACTCTATATACCCTTTTTCCCTTTGAATATCTTCCATATCTTAAAGCATTGTTCTTTTTGTCATATCCTAAATATTTTAATTTTTCATATTTGTGCTTTTCTATATCAAGTATTAAAAATACTTCTCCATCTTCATTATATGCTAACTCTTGATTTTCAATTTCTCTATATTCTTCTTCTCGCCACATATGTCTTATATCTATTATTGCATTTATATCATATTCTTCTTTTAAAGTTTTATTTCTTTCACCATTATCATATCCTGCATCTGCTAATAAATTTCTCATTTTTTCTAATTTGTATTTTTCTTCTTCATTTTCGTCCATTTCTTTTATCATATTATCTAATTCTTTTTGCTCTGAATTGTTGGCTGGTGTTACCTTACTTTTTATTGGTAATCCATATTTTGCATCACATATTATGTGTGCTCTAAACCCATAGTGCCATTCGTTTTTCTTACTTCCATCTTTCATATAATATGTTTTACAAGATGGTGCTGCTTCATGCTCTGCTCTATTATCTTTTTCATTTGTTTTACTTTTATGAAATTGGTTTGCATATGTATCTAAATATTTTCCATCAACTGCACAATCTTCACCAAATCCGTCTAAATTTTCATACATAAATTTTATTAATTTTTCATTTATTTCTTTAATTTCTTTTTTATGTTTCTTTAATTTATTTAGAAATCCTGTAAATACTCGTGCTGGTGGCACTAAATGCTTTCTGTCCCATTGGTATTTAAATTTTGCTTCATTTAATCCACATACTATCCTAAGCTGCGAATTTCTACTTAATTCTCTTCTAAATGATTCAACACTTCTATGCCCAAAAATTTTCATTGCGTAAATTAAATTTAACATTGTCCTTACTGGATAATCATTTCTTCCGTTTTTCCTTTCATTTTCAAGGCTTTCACATAATTTTTCATCATCTAAATTTTCAAACAATATTTTTATTCTTTCTAAATCTCCTAAATTTTCAATTTTACTATAGTCAAATATTGAAATTTGTGATATATTATTCATAGATTTTTCACTCCTTTTTTTATTTTTTTGTGCAAATAAATTATATCAAATTAGAGTGAAAAAATCTATAAAAACGCTTGAAAAATCAAGCGTTTTTTCTATTTTGTCGTAAATTTTTAATTTTGTAATTTTTTATAACGTTTTTTCCTTGTAAATGCCTTAACTTCGTGTCGTTAAGTTTTTTTATTATTTTTTAGCCTTACTCTTTCAAGCATTTTAAACTAACGAAAAAATTC
>CAZHCX010000163.1:0-693 GCA_964531445.1 uncultured Clostridium sp.
TAGTGCTTTGTTAGTATCCAAAATTTGAACTTTTGAATTATCTCTATTCACTTCTGCACTATCAATAATATTTTGTATTACTTGTCCATTTCCATCAACATAATCAACTCTAATTTTAAATTCTCTCTGTCCAACATCAGCATCTTCTATTTTAACCTCATAAGGACCAACAATAGTATTACCTCCTTCATTCATTAACTGTATCCTATTGTCTACCTTTGATAACCTTAATCTAGGTTGAGTATATATAGTTTCTTCAGTAGAATATAAATAATTATCCATATATTTATAATAATAATGCACTTTTTCTGTACTACATAATGGCATATCAGCATCCATACATGTGTAACCTCTACCATCACTACCTGGATAATACCATATTCCATTTACTTTATTTCCTCGAATTGTTAAATTACTTTTATATGGACTGTTATCTCCATCCCCCCACATTATTTGAGCATCAGAAATAGTAGTAATACACATCAACATAACAAATATACCTATTGATACATTAATAAACTTCTTATTTATAATACAATATACAATTACTGTAATAAACAAAATCATAAAAATATATATAATTATTATATTTTTACTTAATCCAGTTTTTACAGATATAATTAATTCTGCACTAGAATTATTGTTATCTACATCAATTTCTTTCAAATTTTCCAAATTAACTGAAGAAGTTAT
>CAZHCX010000163.1:703-1045 GCA_964531445.1 uncultured Clostridium sp.
AAGAATTTTCATCTAGTTCTTTATATAAATTTAAAGTAAGTTGTTTGTTTTCTCCTGGTTTAATTTTAATTCCTGATATACTTGTATTTTTCAATTTGTTGCCATCTGATAAGATCCACTCTTTATTATTATCTTGAGTAAACTCTAATTCATCTGGTTTTAAATCTGTTATTTCATTAACAAATGCTTCTATATTTCCTTCATTTAAAATACTAAATTTATATTCAATATTTATTTTAGTATTTTTTATCTGTTTTCTTGGTATTTCCACTTTTGCTAATTGCTGATTATTATAACTATATTCTTTTGTTCCTTCTTCATTTGTAACAGTAACTTTACTTA
>CAZHCX010000163.1:1055-1640 GCA_964531445.1 uncultured Clostridium sp.
TAAATCAAACTTACTTTTTTCTACAACACCAATATTAATATTGGTTATGTTACCTGAAACATCTATATCATTAGTAACCGCAACTTTCTTTATAATTCCATCTATACTAACTTCTTTATCTACAACATCTGAATTTAATTCTTCACTAATATTTTCTTTTTTATATTGTGTTAAATCATATTGATTTGTATCATATTCAAATAAAACTATATATTTACCTTTTTTTACATAGTCAAATTTATAATATCCTTTATCATTTGTATTTATTATTTGACGTTCGCCATTTGAATTTAATTCTATAGAATTTGTACTAGAATTAAATAATTTTACCACTAATCCTTTGATACTATTTTCGTTATTCTCTTTTATTCCATTTTTATTAGAATCAATCCATGCATATCCATCTATAGAATAAATAGCTTTTTCATCATTATTATCAGAAGAATCTGAATTTTCCGGGTCACTTGGATTTTCTGGACTATCTGGATTATTTGGATTTTCTGGGCTATCCGGTTTCTCTGGGCTATCCGGACTGTCTTCTTCTTTTTCTGTACTACTAATAATAATATTATTTTTTAATATATT
>CAZHCX010000164.1:0-1628 GCA_964531445.1 uncultured Clostridium sp.
TGAGTAATATGGAAGATAAAAAAGAAAAGTTGCCAAGTACAAACATTAACTGGTACCCAGGGCACATGGCGAAAACAAAAAGACAAATAATAGAAGATTTAAGACTAATAGACATAGTAATTGAACTATTAGACTCAAGAATACCGATATCAAGTCAAAACCCAAACATAGCAGAAATAACAAAAAATAAAAAGAAAATAATAGTATTAAACAAATGTGACCTATCAGATGACAGACAAAACAAAAAATGGGTAGAATACTTCAAGCAAAAAGGAATACCAGCAGTACTTGTAGATGCAAACTCAGGAAGAGGAATAGACGAATGCATTAGGGAAATAGAAAGAATAATGAAAGTTGACCTTGAAGAACATGCGGAAAAAGGAAGAACAGGAAGAAGAATAAGAGCAATGATACTTGGAATTCCAAATGTAGGAAAATCATCATTTATAAACAGAATATCAAAAAGAACAACAGCAGGAGTAGGAAATAAACCAGGTGTAACAAAACAAAAGCAATGGATACGCATCAACGAAAAAATAGAATTACTAGATACACCAGGTATACTATGGCCAAAATTCGAAAGTGAAGAAGTAGCATTAAACTTATGCTTCACAGGATCAATCAAAGAAGAAATATTAGATAAAATGGAAATAGCATATCAATTAACCAAATTTTTATTAGAAAACTATAGAGGTAAGTTGTGTGAAAGATATAAAATAGAAGAATCAGAAATAGAAAAAATATTATCACAAGAAGACAAAATGGAAAATGAAAATATATACGAAATAATGCTGTTAATTGGTAAAAACAGAGGTTGTATAATGTCTGGTGGAAGAGTTGATGAAGAAAAAACAGCAAGACTTATACTAGACGAATTCAAAAATGGAAAATTAGGAAAAATAACAATAGAAATGTCCAATTCGGGACGTTTCTAAAATGGACAAAAAAGAAAAGGAGAGAAAATATTGAACGATTTTATAGAATTTCACAAAGACGAACAAGAAGTAAATCTAATGCCACCGCTAACATGGGCTTATATAGGGGACTGTGTATATGAGTTATATGTAAGAACAAAATTAGTTGACGAAACAAAACTAAAACCACACGCACTACATATAGAAGCAATAAAACATGTAAAAGCACAGGCACAAGCAGAAACATTAAAGAAGATATTTGATGAATTAACAGAAAAAGAACAAGATGTTGTAAGAAGAGGAAGAAATGCTGAAAATCATCATTTGCCAAAAAACGCAAATGTACAAGACTATATGTATGCAACAGCTTTTGAAGCGTTATTAGGATACTTGTATTTAACAAAACAGGACACAAGACTTAAAGAAATATTAGCAAAATCACTTGACTAAAGCATCAAAAAATGATATAAATATCTAAGTTGATGAGGCCCCTTGGTCAAGCGGCTAAGACGCCACCCTCTCAAGGTGGAATCATGGGTTCGATTCCCGTAGGGGTCACCAAGCAAAATAATTTAAATTTAATACAAATTTAAAGGGGAGTAGCTTTTTTATTACTAATCAACAAAACGCGATAAGAAATTATCTGGTTAGTAAGCTTAAATTTTTAAGTAAGTGAGACTTTTAAAAGAAATAAAATTGCTAATAATAGTAATA
>CAZHCX010000165.1:0-838 GCA_964531445.1 uncultured Clostridium sp.
TGGCGGTCTATCTATTGTTTTCGGTTGCTTGCTTCTTTACCGTACATGAGCATTCAAAGCGGAGTTCTATGCAGTGATTGACTATTTCCGCGAGAAGAACAGATTTCTCCACAGGCGGCGCGATATGGAGAACTTCTGTTACGAGGTGGGCAATACTTTCGAGTATTCCAACGGCAGGGAGTACGGCGTGAGGGTGGATACCGAGCATTACGCCTTCCTGATGCGCCTGAATCCGTATAAAGGCGAGTATAACCTGTATTGCTATTGCTACAGAAAAGATTGGTTAGACAGCCATCTGGAGCGCGCTAAGAAGGGTATCCGCTTCATAGATTCCGGTTATAATGACCTGTTCATTCTTCCTGACGGTGGCACCATTCAAATTAGCTATCTGAATGATAAGTCGGAGCAGCGTGTTTGCCGATATATTGACCCGTATCACGTCGAAATCGGCAACAATCTCTATCATATCTGCGAATTTGCGGAGAGAATGGAAAATATCGGGGCTACATACAAGCCCATATAAGAAGTTTGAATCTTCTGTCGGGGAGTTAAGTGGACAATTTGTCCACTTGCTCCCGCGACAGAGAAGATGAAAGGAGCATATATAATGGAAAAAAATCATTTTCACCCGGTTGCCGGACAGATCTATCAAAATCATAACGGAATAAAGTATTTGTGCTTGGAAAGCGAGGGCTTCAGCAACGACGGTCTGTTCATCAGTGTGTCAAGCGGCTATGTGCTTTTGGCTCATGGCTGTAAGCAGAATGATGACGGCACAATCGAATGGAATTGCTCGGAAGATAAGGGATTCCATGATGTGCATAAGTTCTCAGAACTA
>CAZHCX010000165.1:848-1625 GCA_964531445.1 uncultured Clostridium sp.
ATAATGAAAATGGGACAGTGGACAATTTGTCCACCATCCCAGCGTAATTCTTTCTTCTGTTGGTTTTTGTAATCGGATTGTAATCTGATTCGACAAAATTCGATTGACAATTATCGGCAACTGCTATATAATCTAATTTGGTATGGTTTATAAAAGAAAAGACAGCCCACGTCTACCAAACTAAGCTGTCATTTTCACAAGATTAAACTGTGCCATAAAACTGAATAGGATCACTGTATCTGGTACTCAACCGTCAAATAAGAGTTACGCGATGACCTCTGACTTTTATAAGCCAGCCCTGCGTCAACAGGGAAGCGACCAACACACAGTTGTTATTCTTGGGGAATAACCTTTTGTACGGAGCAAGAGCCTAATCCACTCTGCAAGATTGGAAATCTGTGTGAACTTCCGTTCTTGTTTAGTAACTACATCGGCAACTCACTCTCATGTTGGGAAACATCAAGAGGATAGTGCGTGTAACACCGTTTACATGACGTTGTTGAATGGGGTAAAGATACGAAAGACTATACAGTTATATGAAAACAAGCAGTCTGAGCAGTTTCCTGCCCAAACTGCTGTTTGGTGGGAGAAGGTGGATTCGAACCACCGAAGCATGACGCAACAGATTTACAGTCTGCCCCCTTTGGCCACTCGGGAATTCTCCCAAATATATTAGGTCTACTCACTTGATTGTCAATAATAGATACTCGACGTAGACCTTTGTTGGAGCTGGTGGACGGACTTGAACCCCCGACCTGCTGATTACAAATCAGCTGC
>CAZHCX010000166.1:0-1275 GCA_964531445.1 uncultured Clostridium sp.
ACAACAGCCGTAACGGTCACAGCAGCAAAACGCTGCGTACCAGCTTCGGCGATGTAGAGGTGTCTGTACCCCGAGACAGAAAGGGAGAATTCGACCCACAGCTTCTGAAAAAGAACCAGACCAGTATCAGCCAAGATATTGAGGAAAAGATCCTGTCCATGTATGCCAAGGGCATGACAACCTCGGATATCGAGGAACATATCCGCGATATCTACGGCATAGAGGTCTCCGACACGACAGTAAGCCGTATCACAGATAAGATTCTTCCCATTGCGCGAGAATGGCAGCAGCGTCCTCTGGAGGCAATCTACGCGGTTGTATTTATGGACGCTATCCATTATCATGTGCGCAGCGAGGGTCGAATCATCAAGAAAGCGGTCTATATCGCCATTGGCATCAACCTTGACGGTCGCAAAGATGTATTAGGAATGTGGGTCGGAGAAAACGAGAGCGCCAAGTTTTGGGCGACAGTACTCAACGGGCTGAAAAATCGCGGTGTAGAGGACATTTTTATCGCCTGTACGGATAATCTGACCGGCTTTTCATCTGCGATCGAGGCGGTATTTCCCAAGACGGAAATACAAAATTGTATCATTCATCAGCTCCGCAACTCGAGCAAGTATGTGTCGTACAAGGATCTGAAGGCGCTGATGGCTGATTTGAAAGCCGTTTATGCCGCCGTGGATGAAGAAACGGCACTGAATGCGCTGGATGTTTTTGCGGAACACTGGGACAAAAAATACCCCAAGATTTCGCAGTCCTGGCGGGATAACTGGGCTAATTTGAGCACCTATTTCAAGTTTCCGCAGGAGGTCAGACGGCTGATTTACACTACCAACGCCATCGAGGGATTCAACCGTCAGCTCCGCAAGGTGACAAAATCCAAGTCCGTTTTCCCTACAGATGACAGTCTTTTGAAGATGCTTTATCTGGCGATGATGGACATTACCAAAAAGTGGACGGGACGCCGTCAGGATTGGAGCAAGATTTATGCTCAGCTGACGATCTTCTTCGAGGAGAGGCTCCCCGAGTAACCCAAGTAGCAGAAAACGGCCTGCACGTCAAGGGTAAAATGAACGGCGGCTCGAGCCGCCGCCCTTGACATGCATTCCGTTTCCCGCTTATAATGTTGACAAGGGGCTTAAGCCCCTGAATAATATTTTTTGCTCTATTTTACACCGCGATTTAGAGTTTACACAGAATTTGGGACAGACCCTTTTTCGATTTTAATGGCTGCTTTTTCTGCAGCATTGTTGTTATATGCAGGCTTGATGG
>CAZHCX010000166.1:1285-1607 GCA_964531445.1 uncultured Clostridium sp.
GAATAGTAATCGGTGCCTTCCGTCTTGTTTCCGCTCTTTTCGCTGAAAAAGCCGATGAACCGATCGATAAGCGACACGTCCTTCATCAATCCGACTTCTATCGCCCAGCAGATATGGAAAGCGTGACGATACGCGTCCTCGCTCGACATCCGGCTTAGTCTGCGTGACAGGTTGACAAGCTCGCTTTCATCATTGTTTCCGAACAGCGCGTCAATGCTGACGCCGAGCAGCTGTCCCAACTGTTCCTGTGTATAGCCTTTTTCAATGCGGAATTTCTTGATTTGTTGTCCGATAACGTTCATCATCAACCCTCCGTCGGTAT
>CAZHCX010000167.1:0-1598 GCA_964531445.1 uncultured Clostridium sp.
TTTCATAGTGTGCTGATAGGCTTTCATCATAAGTCCAAATTGACCATCCATCATCTCCTTCGCAAATTTCAGGTGAACCAGCTACAACCATAGGTTCAATTGCAAGAGTCATTCCTGGTTCTAGTCTGATGCCTCTTCCTGCTTTTCCATAGTTTGGTATACCTGGATCTTCATGCATTTCTCTTCCAATTCCATGTCCTTGGAACTCTCTTACAACAGAAAATCCTTGTGAATGTACATATTCTCCAATTGCATGGCATATATCTCCTAATCTATTTCCTGCTTTTGCGTATTTTATTCCTTCAAAAAATGCTTGTTTTGTAACATCAATTAATCTTTGATTTTCTTTTGATGTTTTTCCAACTACAAATGTTCTTGCAGCATCTCCATTGAATCCATTTTTTAATGCTACTGTGTCAACACTAACAATATCTCCTTCTTTTAAGATTCTGTATTTTGATGGAATTCCATGTATTACTTCATCATTTATAGAAACACATATTGATGCTGGAAATGGTGGTATACCTCTAATTCCAGAATCATAACCTTTTTCTGCTGGTATTGCTCCTAGGCTTCTCATTGTTCTTTCAGCTATTTGGTCTAATTCTAATGTTGATATTCCTGGTCTTATGTTCTTTTCAATTTCATCATATACTTTTGCAACAACTTTGCATGCCTCTCTCATCAATTCAATTTCTTTTTTTGATTTTATTGTTACCAATTCAGGTCTTCCTTTCATTTTATAAAATATTATTTTAATTTTTCTACTAATTCTTCTGCAACATCTTTTCCTAATTTATTAATTGATTTACTTACTAATTCGTTTAATACAATTCCTTTTTTATTGTAGTAATCAACTAATGGACTTGTTTGTTCAAAATATGTTTTTAATCTTGATTTTACTGTTTCTTCAGTATCATCTTTTCTTGTTACAAGTTCAGATCCACATTTATCGCAAATACCTTCTTGTTTTGGTGGATTTAATTGTAAGTTGTAAACTGTTTTACACTCTTGATTTGAACATACTCTTCTGTTTACAATTCTTTCTATTATTTCTTCATCTGGTGTTGTTAAATTTATAACTTTATCAACTTTTTTACCTTTTGATGCTAATATTTTATCTAATTCTTCTGCTTGTTTTATTGTTCTTGGAAATCCGTCTAATATAATTCCACTTTCAACGTCTGGTTCGTTTAATCTATTTTCAACAACTTTTATTGTAACTTCATCTGGAACTAGATTTCCTTTTGTTATATATTGTTCAGCAATTATTCCTAGCTCTGTTTGTTCTTTTATATTTTTTCTAAATATATCTCCTGTTGATACTTGTTTAATTCCTAGATTTTTTTCTAGATATCCTGCTACTGTACCTTTTCCTGTTCCAGGTGCACCTAACATTATAATAATCATTTGTTATCTCTCCTTAAAAATTTTAAGATTATTTATAATAATCTTTATAATATTTACCAAATTTAGTAAACATTATAAAAATCATTATAGGGTGATACGCATTTTGCGCACCTCCCCACAATGTAATATATTCTATTCTAAGAATCCTTTATAGTGTCTCATTACTAATAATGATTCTAATTGTTGTA
>CAZHCX010000168.1:0-1595 GCA_964531445.1 uncultured Clostridium sp.
TTTGTTGTAAATCCTTTAATAATATCTAATTTTCTTCTTTCTTTTAATAATTGTAAATATTTTTCTCTATTTTTACACTCAGTAATATATTCTAATTTAATTTCTTCTTTATTATTAGTAATATTTTTATGAATTATTTTTATTTTATTTATTATTTTATTTATAAATTCTTCTCTATACTCACAAATTTTAATTGCATAATCTGCTAATTTTTCATCCCAAATTTCTAATAATTTTTCATCTTTATTTTCTTCTTTAATTTGTTTTAAATAATTATTTCTTTGTTTTATTGTATTTACATATAAACTTAATATGTGCATATAATTTGGTCTTAACTGACTTATCATTATATCTAGAAATTTTCTTCTATTTTCTGGAACTCCTTTTAAAATACTTATATCATCAGGAGTAAAAATTACAATATTTAAATTCCCTAATAATTCGCTTAATTTTTTTATTTTTATTCCATTAATATATATATTTTTTTTATTTCCTAATTCTATTTTTATTTTTCCATCTCGATCTGATTTTTCATATTCAATTTCTATTAAAGAATTTCTTTCATTTATTTTTATCATTTCATTATCTTTTTTTGCTCTAAATGATTTTCCTAAACTGCATAAAAAAATTGCTTCTATTATATTTGTTTTTCCTTGTGCATTTTGTCCATAAAAAATATTAATATTTTTTTCTAAATTAATTTCTTGTTCATTATAATTCCTAAAATTTTTTATTTTTATTTTTTTTATCCACATTTTTTTCTCCATTTTTTAAAATTAAAAAAATATTTATTTTTATTTTCTTTTAATTTTTATTTTTAAAAATAGTTATCCACAATTTATAAACTTTTTTTATCTATTTTTTTCTAATTTATTCTAATTTTTTCTATTTTTTTCTATTTTTTTCTATTTTTTATTATTTTCGTTTTTAATTTATTTTATTTTTTATAATTAAATTATATTTTTAATTTTTTAAATTGTCTTATTTTTGATTTTAAGGCTTCATTTTTTTATTTTTATAATTATTTTTTATTTAATTTTCTATTTTTTTCTATTTTTTACTATTTTTTTCTTTTTTATTCTTTTTTTTTCTTTTTATTTTTATTTAATTTTATTTTTTATTTAATTAAATTTTTATTATTTTTTTACATTTCTTTATATTTTATTATTTATATATTTTTATCTTTTTTTTACTATTTTTTTCTATTTTATTCTTTTTTTTTCTTTCTTGATAATTATATATTATATATGTTATTTTGAAATGTTATCCACATTTAATTAATAAATTGTGGATATCTTTTTTATAAATTTGCCTTATTTAAAATAAGAATTTCCAAATTTAAAATTTGGAAATTCTATTTTTTAATCTTCTTTTAATCTAATTGGTAAAATCATATATACGTAATCTTTATTTTCTGTTGATTTTATTAAACATGGTGAAATACTTGTTCCAAATTCTACGTTTATTTCTTCATCATCAATAGCTTTTAAACTATCTAAGAAATATTTTGGATTAAATCCAGCCTCTAAGTTTTTACCTTCAGTTGAAACAAATAATTCTTCTTTTGCTTCTCCTGTTTGGTTTGTACAAGATAT
>CAZHCX010000169.1:0-1585 GCA_964531445.1 uncultured Clostridium sp.
AAGTTTTGACGGAATCTACCTTGTTTACCTTTAAGCATATCTGATAAAGATTTTAGAGGTCTATTTCCAGCACCCATTACTGGTCTACCACGTCTAGAGTTATCTATTAATGCATCTACAGATTCTTGTAACATTCTTTTTTCATTTCTTACAATTATTTCTGGAGCACCTAATTCTAGTAATCTCTTTAATCTGTTATTTCTGTTAATAACTCTTCTATATAAGTCATTTAAATCAGAAGTAGCAAATCTACCACCATCTAATTGAACCATTGGTCTTAAATCTGGTGGAATAACTGGTACAACTGACATTACCATCCATTCAGGTCTTGAATGAGAAAGTCTAAATGAATCAACTGTATCAAGTCTTTTTACAAGCTTACTTCTTTTTTGTTCACTTGCAGATTCTAATTCTTTTCTAATTTCTTTAGATAATTTATCTAAGTCAACTTGCTCTAATAATTCTTTTAAAGCTTCAGCTCCCATTCTTGCTTTGAAAGATCCTCTTCCGAATTTTTCTTCAGTTTCATGGTATTCTTTTTCTGTTAAAACTTGACATTTCATCAAATCTGTTGTTCCTTTATCTATAACAACATAAGAAGCAAAATAAACTATTTTTTCAATATTTCTTGGTGAAATATCTAATAATAAAGCTATTCTACTTGGAATTCCTTTAAAGTACCATATATGTGCAACTGGTGCAGCAAGTTCAATATGTCCCATTCTTTCACGTCTTACTTTAGATTTTGTTACTTCAACACCACATCTATCGCAAACTATTCCTTTATATCTAACCCTTTTATATTTACCACAATGACATTCCCAGTCTTTTGTTGGTCCAAATATTCTTTCACAGAAAAGACCATCTTTTTCTGGTTTTAATGTTCTATAATTTATAGTCTCTGGTTTTTTAACTTCTCCCTTTGACCATTCTCTTATTTTTTCATCAGATGCGATTCCTATTTTTATTTTATTAAAAATATCTAATTCGTCCACTATATCTTTCCCCCTATAAATTTTTTTGGGCAATCTCAAAACAGAACAAAGGTGCTAACCACTGCACGAACAATTCCCTCCTGTCGACCTTTGTCTTTCTGAAATTATATTAAATTATTTAATTCTTATATCTCGTCTTCGCCAAAGATAACATCATCCTCTTCATCACCTAAGTCATTAAAAAGATCTTCTTCATCTGGTTCAATGTCTTCTTCATCAATTAAAACATCATCTTCAACCTCTTCTTCATTGTATCCATCAGATAATTCTTCTTCAGATACAACTTCATCTTCAGCTAAATATTTTTTGTCTTTTTCTGGATCGTATTCTATACCATCTTCGATATTTTCTTTTAATTCTAATTCTTCATTATCTTCAGAATATAAACGTACATCTAATCCTAAAGATTGTAGTTCTTTTACAAGAACTTTAAAGCTTTCTGGAACTCCTGGTTCAGGAATATTTTCACCTTTTACGATTGCTTCATAAGTTTTTACTCTACCTACAACATCATCAGATTTAACTGTTAACATTTCTTGTAGTGTATATGCAGCACCATAAGCTTCAAGTGCCCAAACTTCCATTTCTCC
>CAZHCX010000170.1:0-1584 GCA_964531445.1 uncultured Clostridium sp.
AAAAAGTACCTTTATCCGATGTATTATTAGGTATGGTAGTAGAACACTTACCTTCTCCTAAAGAAGCTCAAGTTTACAGAGTACCTAACATATGGGATGGAGACATCGAATCTCCTGCTGGTCAATGTATGGTAGAAACTTCTCCTGACGGACCTTTAGCTGTAATGGTTACCAATGTATCTGTAGATAAGCACGCTGGTGAAATCGCAACAGGTAGGGTTTATGGAGGAACTATTGAAAAAGGTACAGAAGTATATCTCGTTGGTTCTCACGGTAAATCCAGAGTACAACAAGTAGGTGTATACTTCGGTCCTGAAAGAGTTAACACTGACAGAGTACCTGCAGGTAACATTGTATATGTTGCTGGTGCAAAAGGTGCAATCGCTGGGGAAACTCTCTGTTCACCTGAAGACAAAATTAAAGAGTTTGAAGGTTTAGAACACATTTCAGAACCTGTAGTTACTGTTGCTGTAGAAGCTAAAAATACTAAAGACTTACCAAAACTTATTGAAGTATTAAGACAAGTTGGTAAAGAAGATCCTACTGTTAAAATTGATATTAATGAAGAAACTGGTGAACACTTAGTGTCTGGTATGGGTGAACTTCACTTAGAAGTTATCGGATACAGAATTGGAGAAAAAGGTGTAGATATCACTACTTCCGAACCTATTGTTGTATACAGAGAAACTGTAAGAAAATTATCTCCACAAGTTGAAGGTAAATCTCCAAACAAACATAACAGATTCTACATAACTGTCGAACCTTTAGAACCAGCTATTTACGACGCTATCCAAGATGGTGACATAAAAGAAGGTAGAGTTAAAGGTAAAGAAGCAGCTAATGACTTCATGGAATACGGATTAGATAAAGAAGAAGCTAGAAGAGTCTGGTCTGTCCACAACAGAAGCTTATTCCTTAACATGACTCGTGGTATTCAATACTTGGATGAAGTTAAAGAATTGTTACTCGAAGGATTTGAATCCACTTTGGAAAGTGGTCCATTAGGTGAAGAAATCTCCATGGGATTAAAATTCAAACTCCACGATGCAAAACTTCACGAAGACGCAGTTCACAGAGGACCTGCACAAGTATTGCCTGCTATCAGAAACGCTATCTTAGGTTCCATGATGCTTGCTGAACCTGCATTACTTGAACCAATGCAAAAAGTAGTTATTGACACTCCAAATGATTACATGGGTGCATGTACTCGTGAAATCCAAAACAGAAGAGGTCAAATCGTTAACATGGGTCAAGAAGGAGATATGGCTAGAATCGAATCCAAAGTGCCTGTAGCTGAAATGTTCGGTTTCGCTGGAGATATCAGATCTGCTGCTGAAGGTAGATGTTTATGGTCTACTGAAATCGCAGGATTTGAACCACTCCCACGTGAGATGCAAAATCAAATCGTAAGAGAAATCAGACAAAGAAAAGGCTTATCCGCAGAACCATTCCCTGCAAGCCACTACTTAGGTGATTTATAAAATTAAAATTTTTTAATTTTTATATTTTTTTATATTTTCAATAAAAATTCACTAAAAAAACATATCTTTTTATATGTTGAAATATAAAATACTTTATTAAGCT
>CAZHCX010000171.1:0-1561 GCA_964531445.1 uncultured Clostridium sp.
GCCGTGATGAAGCAGCTGTAATGCTCGTGGACAGCAACCTACACAGGGAGCATCTTCTGCCGTCGGAGAAAGCGTTTGCGTATAAGCTAAAATACGACGCACTGAAACGTCAGGGCAAGCGCACCGACTTAACTTCGTCCCAAGTTGGGACAAAGTTACGAACGGACAAAATCATAGCGATTGAAGCCGGAGAAAGTCGCAATCAAATTCAGCGCTATATTCGTTTAACAAATCTTATTCCGGAGTTGCTTGAATTGATGGACGAGGGTAAAATCGCTTTTTCCGTAGGCGTGGAACTGTCCTACCTCAGCGTTAATATGCAGTATTATCTGTTAGATATTATCGAGCGTGACGACTGCACGCCATCCTATTCGCAGGCATTTCATATGCACAAGGAAATGCACAACGGCACACTTACAATGCAGTATGTTGACAAGCTGATGGCAACAGAGAAGCCAAATCAGCGTGAAATGCTGAAAATCCCTGTCGAGCGTGTGAGAGCCTTTCTACCGAAGAACGGCACAGACAAACAAGCCGAAGATTTTATTGTCAAGGCGGTCGAGCATTACAACAAATATCTGCGCCGCCAGCGTGACAGGGAGAGGTGATATAATTGAAAACCGATATGAATGACCACACCAAGCAGTACCGTCTTATTGACGGGCACCGCGTCGTTATCTCTTTTTCCGAAGATACCAATACCGACTTGTTCGGGAATATCAGGGATATTTTGCTCACCTGCGCAGATACCTCGTACATTTGTCGGAGCAATCAATCTGTTGATAAAATGATGGTATCAAATAAGGAGGCATCGTAATGGAGAAAAACAGAGTTTGCTGTTTGTACCGTGTTTCGACGGACAAGCAGGTGGATTACGACAACAATAATGAAGCGGATATCCCGATGCAGCGCAAAGCCTGCCACCGCTTTGCTGACAAAATGGGCTGGACGATCGTTCACGAAGAGCAGGAGGACGGCGTATCCGGCCACAAGATCCGTGCCGAAAACCGTGACAAAATACAGGCTATCAAAGAGCTTGCCCGCAAGGGCAAGTTCGATATCCTGCTTGTATTTATGTTTGACCGAATCGGGCGTATCGCCGACGAAACGCCGTTTGTTGTAGAATGGTTTGTCAAGAACGGTATTCAGGTCTGGAGCACGCAGGAGGGCGAACAGCGATTTGATAATCACATCGACAAGCTGCTGAACTATATCCGATTTTGGCAGGCTGACGGCGAGAGCGAAAAGACCTCTATCCGTACCCGGACAAGCCTCGGGCAGATGGTTGAGGAAGGTCACTATAAGGGCGGCAGCGCGGCGCTCGGTTACGAGCTTGTCAAAAGCGGCAGACTGAACAAGCGCAAGCACGAGCTTTATGATTTGAAAATCAATGAAGAAGACGCTGCAATCGTCCGTCTGATTTTCGATAAATATACCAAAGAAGGTATAGGCATCCAGCGGCTTGCTAATTTTCTGAACAACGGCGGTTACGCCAACCCTACAGGAAACCGTTGGTCGTACAACACCATACGCAACGTGCTTCATAACCCGACTTATACCG
>CAZHCX010000172.1:0-1555 GCA_964531445.1 uncultured Clostridium sp.
GAATTATTTTTTCTTTTATAAACTTTTATATTTTCATTTTTTATTAAATCTTCAATTGATGCATTTACTAATTTACTTATAGACGCCTCATATCTTTCTTTTGACAAAACACTCAATTCATCATAAAGTTCTTCATCTATTTCTAGTGTCTTACTTATTAATTTTTCTCTTTTATAAAATCTTTCAAAACTCCCCATAAAACCCTCTCTTTTTTCTATTATTATAATTTTAAATTTATCTCAACGTAACCACTATTAGATATATTTTTTACCCACTACTAATAGTGGTTAATTTTTTATCATTTATAATTTATAATAGTTTTATAAAATGAAAGGAGCAAATAATGAGCCAATTATATAAAAAATACGTAACATTGAAAGTACAAAATTCACGTCAATTATATTTATTTAAATCTGGTATATTTTATATTTTTTTAGATGAAGACGCAAAATTAATGTCACCTATTTTAGGCCTAAAATTAACTAATCTAAATTCCACAATTGTAAAGTGTGGCTTTCCTACATCACAATTAGAAAAATATACAAGATTAATTTCTATATCAAATTATAGCTTTAAAATAATTGATTCAAAAGAAAACATATCATACTTACCTTCTGAATACATCATAAAAGATGAAATTAAAAATTTAGTATTAAAAATAGCAAATATAAATTCTGAAAATTTGTCTATCCGTTCTGCTTTTGACTTTATTGATGAGATATCTTCTGAATGTAAGAATATATTGAAAGGATTTTAAAAATTAAGAATAATTTAGTAATTTATCAAAAATATATGGAATTAATAGACTACACTAACAATATAGTAAGAAAATATCCAAAATCGGAAACCTTTGCTCTTGTAAAAGAAATAAACTCCACTCTTTATAGTGGACTTAGACTACTTTTATATTCTATAAAATCTTTTAATAAAATGGATAAGCTAAAATATCTTAATGAGTTAGATATATCTTTAAGTTTATTAAAAATTCATATTAGATTATCATATAAATACAAATATATAACTGTTCAAAATTATCAGTCGTGGTCATCTATTTTAACCGATATATGTAATATGTTAGGAGCGTGGATTTTATCATGCCAAAAACGATAAAAAATTGTTTTTATAAAAATTTAACATTTAAGAAGCTATTAGATGCACACAATAGAGCAAAAAAACATAAATCATATAAAACTGAAGTTATCAAATTTGAAATTAGTTTAGAAAATAATCTTACAAATCTTTTAAATAATATTAGAAATAAAAAATATAGTTTAGGTAAATATAAAACCTTTATAATTTATGAACCTAAAGAAAGAAGCATTATGTCTCTTCCCTACGTTGATAGAATTGTTCATCAGTGGTATGTTGAAGAATTTATAAAACCTTATATTTTACCACGTTTTATAAATACTACTTATGCATGTCTTCCAGAAAAAGGAACTCATAAGGCTGTTGAAACGTTCAATCTAATATGAGAAAATTTAAACGTAATTATGGTGACTTTTGGATTTTAAAATGTGATATAAAAAAGTTTTTTTATAGTATAGATATTAAT
>CAZHCX010000173.1:0-1517 GCA_964531445.1 uncultured Clostridium sp.
TGAAGTGACCCACGAAAGTTGGACAGTTTTTTATGCTACTTGTTCAAAAGCCATTCTATATTGAATTGGACTTTTTCCTTTTAGCCTTAATTTTATACGCTCATTATTATAGTAATTTATATAATTAATAAGCTCTGCTCTAAATTGAGTAATACTTTCAAATTTATTATCATAGAAAAACTCTGTTTTTAATAAACCAAAGAAGTTTTCGGCACAGGCATTATCTAAACAATTTCCTTTCCTGGACATACTTTGTATAATACCTTTTTCTGCTAGACGGTTTTGATATTTCTCCATTTGATATTGCCAACCTTGATCTGAATGAAGAATTAAATTAGTATTATCGCCAATTCTTTTGAAAGCCTTGTCTAGCATATCTTCTATTTGATGAAAGTTTGGACTTTCAGATATATTATAACTTACAACCTCTCCATTAAATAAATCAACTATTGGAGATAAATATATTTTTGTGTCTAATACATTAAATTGTGTAACATCTGTAACCCATTTTGTATTTGGTTTATTTGCTTTAAAATTTCGTTTTAATATATTAGGTGCAACTTTTCCATAATTACCTTTATATGAACGATATCTTCTTACTCTCACAAATGATTGTATACCTAACTCTTTCATTAATTTATAAACGGTTTTTCTATTTAATTTATAACCTCTATTTAAAAGCTCATATGTAACTCTACGATATCCATATCTTCCTTTATTTGAATGATAAATTTGCTTTATTACTTCTTTTACTTCCTCGTATTTATCTGGTTTTGAAAGTTTACTAATAATATCATAATAAGTGCTTTTAGATAGTTTTGCTTTTCTTAATAGAGCCGTTATTTTGTATTCTTGCCTTAATTCATAAACGGCTAATGCTTTTTCTTTTTTTGTTGGTTTATTCTTTTTTGAACTAAGGCTTGTAATTTTTTTAAGTAATCGTTCTCCATTCTTAAATCTTCTATTTCTTTTAAAAGTTCTGCGTTGCTTTTATCAGGTTTTATAGAAGGTTTGGAAGTAGATTTTATTGATGTGTTTAAATTGGTATTTTGTTTATTTTTCTTCTTTTTCACACGATTCACTCTTACTCTGTCAATTGCAATATTTCTATTATTAAGCAAATACTGAGCACCTTTCTCATCATACATTTGCTTCCATAATACAACATTTGTTGAAGAAGGCAATCCAAAGTGAAGAGCCGTCTTTTCAAAAGATAAATGGTTAGCATACATATATTCTACCACATCTACTTTAAATTTACCATCATATTTTTGAATTGGTTTTGGTATAAGTCCATTTTTACCATGAGTTTTATACCTATTAGTCCATACTCTTATCTGTTCTTGATGGACATTAAATTTTCTTGCAGCTTCTCTATATGAATGCTTTCCATAAACAACATATTTTACTGCTTTAAATTTAAAATCAAATGAATATTTAAACATACTGGTGAACCTCCATACTTTAATATTTTTTTGTCCAATATTTTTGGTTCACCCCATACAAAGTAAAAATGC
>CAZHCX010000174.1:0-1515 GCA_964531445.1 uncultured Clostridium sp.
CAATTCTTTCTTGCATTTTTTCAATAACTTGATTTCCATCTTTAATATCATAAACTATTAAACCTTCATGTGTTCCACAATCATGTTCTCTAACAATGATATCTTGAGAAACGTCAACCAATCTTCTTGTTAAGTATCCTGAATCGGCTGTTCTTAAAGCTGTGTCAGAAAGTCCTTTACGAGCACCATGGGCTGAAATAAAGTATTCTAGGGCATCTAGACCTTCAGCAAATGATGATTTGATTGGTATTTCAACGGCTTTACCTGTTGTACTAGCCATAAGTCCACGGATACCAGCAATTTGTCTTAACTGGTTCATATTACCTCTGGCTCCAGATTTAACCATCATATATATTGGGTTTAAGTCTTCAAAGTTATCTTCCATTGCTTGAGATATTTTCTTTGTAGCACTTTCCCAAACTTTAATTACTGAGTTATATCTTTCATCATTTGTTATTAAACCTCTTGCATATTGTTTTCTGATTGTTTCAATTTCTTTATCAGCTTCAGCTAAGTAACCTTTTTTAGCAGGTGGCACTTTTACGTCGCTCATAGAGAATGTAATACCAGCAACTGTAGAATATTTAAATCCTAAAGCTTTGATATAATCTATAACTTCTGCAGATTCAACTACACCATGAACTCTAATAACTCTTTCTATAATTTCACCCATGTTTTTCTTAACTACTGGGAAGTTAATTTCGTATTGGAATGGATCTTCTTCTCTATTTACAAATCCTAAATCTTGCGGAATTCCTCTATTGAATATGATTCTACCAACACTTGTTTCAATTTTCTTAGAAACTTTTTCTCCATTTATTTCCTTTGTAATTCTTACAAAGATTTTAGCATGCATTCCTACATCATGATTTTCGAAAGCCATAATTGCTTCTTCTGGGTCTTTAAAGTATTTACCTTCACCTTGTTCTCCTTCAAGAATCATTGTTAAATAGTAACTTCCTAAAATCATATCTAGTCTAGGTACAGCAACTGGTTTACCATCTTGTGGTTTTAATAAGTTGTTTGTAGCTAGCATTAAATATCTTGATTCTGCTTGTGCTTCTGGTGATAATGGTAAATGCACAGCCATTTGGTCACCGTCAAAGTCAGCGTTGAACGCTTCACAAACTAATGGGTGAAGTTTAATTGCTCTACCTTCTACTAATACTGGTTCAAATGCTTGAATACCTAGTCTATGTAGTGTTGGAGCACGGTTTAACATTACAGGATGATCTTTTATAACATCTTCTAATATTTCCCAAACTTCTGGGCTTAATCTTTCAACCATTCTCTTAGCATTTTTAATGTTTTGAGCTATTCCTCTACCAACTAATTCTTTCATAACAAATGGTTTGAATAATTCAACAGCCATTTCTTTTGGAAGACCACATTGATAAATTTGTAATTCTGGTCCTACAACGATAACTGAACGTCCAGAGTAGTCAACACGTTTTCCTAACAAGTTTTGACGGAATCTACCTTGTTTACCTTTAAGCATATCTGATAAAGATTTTA
>CAZHCX010000175.1:0-1496 GCA_964531445.1 uncultured Clostridium sp.
TTGGTCCTCTGTGTTGTCCATGTCTTTTGATAACACCTTGGAATCCTTTACCTTTAGATATACCTTGTACATCTACTTTTTCTCCAGCTTCGAATACGTCTGCTTTAACTGTATCTCCAACTTTTACACCTTCAACTGATTCTAATCTGAATTCTCTTAAGTGTTTTTTGTTTTCTAATCCAGCTTTTGCAAAGTGTCCTGCTTCTGGTTTATTAATATGTTTATCTTTTATTTCACCGAATCCTAATTGTAATGCATCGTATCCATCTGTTTCTACAGTTTTTACTTGTGCTACTACACATGGTCCAGCTTCTATAACTGTTACTGGAATTACATTTCCTTTTTCATCAAAGATTTGTGTCATTCCAACTTTTCTTCCGATTATTCCTTTTTTCATTTTCTTTCCTCCTACTATTGGCTGATTTTTGTATTTGCAATTTATTGTGCCAAATCAGCTTGGTTTTTTGGTTTATTAAAATGCTTATTATATATGTAACATTTTAAAAATCTTTTAATCAAAATTATAATTTGATTTCAATATCAACACCTGCAGGTAATTCTAATTTCATTAGACTATCAACTGTTTTTTGTGTTGGGTAAAGAATGTCGATAACTCTTTTATGTGTTCTCATTTCAAATTGTTCTCTTGAATCTTTGTATTTGTGTGGAGAACGTAAAATTGTTACTACTTCTTTTTGTGTTGGTAATGGAATAGGACCTGAAACTTTTGCTCCTGTTTTTTTAGCTGTTTCTACTATCTTCTCAGCAGACTGATCTAAAACTACATGGTCATAAGCTTTTAATCTTATTCTTATTTTTTCACTTGTTACAACTGTTGTGTTTGCCATTGTAATTTTTCCCTCCTTATATAAATTTTATTTTTTGGGTTTTCCCCTGCGGTAGCTATTATTTGCTACCAAAATTACCTTGGCAAGTTAAAACGCACTCTGGTGTTTTCAAAACACCTTTTATTTAAATCCCGAATATGCATGATAATTCTGGGATAAGTGCATATAGAAGTCACTCATAAAAAGCTTTTGTTTTTAATGAGTTTCTTAACTTACCGCCTGGTCTTTGCCATGACATACTCCACTGAAGTTCCCTCCACCCTTATCTCCGTAAGAGTGTAGCCACATTCAGCTTCAACGCTTAATTCATGCTTTTATATTATACAATGCTTTAGGCCGTATGTCAACAAGTTTTTGAAAATTTGTATAAATTTTACATAAAATTATTAAACAGAATAATAGTGGATATTAATAACATTGTTGCTATTTAGAACATCATAAAGTCCGCGTCATTCCTCTGTATATCTTATCTGTAGTTCACTACGTTTCACGCAGCTAAGAAATGTTCGCCCGTGAAAAGCTTTATATAATAGGAAATTCAGAGTAATTTCCTATTATAAAAAAATAACTATACCTTTCGATATAGTTATTGTTGGTGCTCCCTCAAGGATTCGAACCTTGGACCCACCGGTTATGAGCCGGTTGCTC
>CAZHCX010000176.1:0-1486 GCA_964531445.1 uncultured Clostridium sp.
GGATGGCGAAGGTCACGCCGGGGAAAGCCTCCATGACGTCCTCCGGCGTCTTCCAACCGGCTGGGTCTTCGGTGTGGTCGTTGTCGCAGTCAACCGGCAGGCAGTCGCTACCGATGAAGTTGTCGCCGTTGCGGTAGCTGTTCCGGTATTCGGCACAGACGTAATCATGGCAGACAGCCTCCTTCAGACTGTCTGCGTTCAGAATGACGTGCTTGTGCGGATAGGAGCAGTTACCGGGGTTGCCGGTGACGTCGGCGCTATAGATCGTGAACATCAGTCGTACACCTCCTGCGATTCTTCCTCCAGCACCTTGGTGATGAACTTCAAAGCGCGGATCGTGGTCTCCAGTTCACAGTCGCCGCCGAGAAATACCTCGAAGCCTCTGCAGCCATACCTGTCGACATAGGTGTTTACCTTCATGTCCGTGCTGCCTTCATCCTGGATGCGGAAATAGGTGCGTCCGCCGTGACCGGTGTCGCCTCCCATGAAACCGGTGGTCCCAGCCTCTACTTCGAGGATGTTGGCGCTGACCACATCGCGGGTATAAGTCGTGATCTCTGTGCCGTCCGGCAGCATACGGCGTTTTTCCTTGATTTCGTACATAGTCTCAAACCTCCTGACAGTCTTCGGTGAAGTAGCGCAAGCGGTAGTTCTTCCACTTGGCGCGGTTGATCTCTGTTTGCATGCCCGCAGATATGCGGCTGCCGAATACCCAGATCTCCGAGCACTTGCTCATGAGGGCGTTCCCGAAGAACAGTCCAAGCTCACGCTCGTCCGGATCGGCATCATTCAGAAACTGCGGGAACAGCAGGTGCGGCGCGATGGGGATGTAACCGGCCTCGACGGCAAAACGGCTGTAGCGCCTTGCGGCCTCGGTGTTGGCTGCGATGTCTCCGGCATAGGGAGAGCAGATATACACGATGGGCCGGAATGCGCGAAGGGAGCGCTGCTCCTGTTCAATCGCCGTCAGGGCGTCGTGTGCGGTCAGGTCCAGATAACCTTCGCTGTTGTACTTGCTGATCGTCACTGTGCGATCCTCCTTTCCGGGCGGACATAGAAAAAGGCGTCCACCTCTAACTTCCACTGGAGATGAACGCCTGATTTGAGCGGGCAAAAATCAATCTTTTTTGTAAAAGGGTGTGGCATAGCCGTCAGCCCTGAGCAGCAGGCCTTTTGCCCACGGTGGGGTCCGGCCCATCTGCTCACACACGGCATCCAGCGACATCCGGGGTTCGGCCTCGATGACCAGTTCGTCGTGGATATGCATGACGATGCTGCAGCACCGGAGCGTCTTCATGGCGTGGCAGAGAATATCGCGGGCAGTGGCCTGCACAATGTTTTCCACGAATTTCGGGCCATAGGAATCGAGCCGCTCCCATTTCTTCGTCGCGCCAACGCCTTCGTAGGTGATGCACTCGCCGCCGAATTTGTTCGTGCCGACCTTGGGCTTCACATAGGCGAGGTTCCGTCCGGAGGGCAGCGTGAT
>CAZHCX010000177.1:0-1469 GCA_964531445.1 uncultured Clostridium sp.
CGATACCTCTTTGTATTTGTCTAAAAGATCGTTGATCCCGTCCTCAGAAAGCACACCGCGTTTTAGGTTTTTCGGCAGCAGCCCGGCTTCGTCGTTCTCGAAGTCCTTTCGCCACTTTACGCTTTCGTAATACGCTTCCAATTCGCTTATCAGGTATTTCAGTCTGTCTGAGTTCCTGTCAGTGCGAATCAGGAGCGTAGCTTCGTCCAAATAGCTTTCGTATTTCTTAATGCGCTCAATTTGAGGAGTTTGCCAAATATAAAAACCGGATTCGGATACCGCCTGCCGCAGCAGCGAAAGAATCTCCTCTGTCGGGTGATAGACAGTTATGTATAAATCCTCCGCTTGCAGAGAAATCAGCGTTTCCTCTTCGGGCAGCAGCAAATCCACACACCCTCGTTCCGTATGATGGATGACTGCATCTTTAACAGCGACGTCGTCGGGTGAGATTGTCCATTCATCCTCCGGCATACACAGCATAGCCGTTTTAAATCGGCTGTTTATCATTGTCAGTATATCCGCGTAACGCTGGTGCAGCTGTGCAATCTTGCCGCTTTCATAATACTCATCTGTCAGAGCACGGTATTCTGCTTGTTTTTCAATGGGGATTTGAGAGGGGAGGATGTCAATGATCCAATAGTCGTCCTCCAATAATCGTTCAACAGTGATATCAAGCGTCGCCATTTGAATAAACCGCGACTTGACCTCCTGCGGGTCTTGATATTCGCACGTATAACTGCCTTGCAGCTTGCGGTAATCCTCGTTCAAGTCCTCGGGCATCAGCAGGTGAAACTCCATCGAGAGTATATCATCGTCAATTTCAAAAATCAGCTTTTTCTCGGCGTCTGTTAATTCCCTGCCGATGAACCGCTTCCAGATTACTTCCTGCAGCTTTTCCTCCGCCTGCAAATATTGTGGGATATGCTTCTTGACCGGGCGCGTCACATCGCACAGATACGCCTCGCTCGCGTCGTGCAGCAGACAGCCGAGGATCACTTCCGGGGAATACCCGCGCTCGATCGCCTCCTCGGCACATGCAATACAATGCTGGGCGACGGAGTAAAAGTGCCGGAAATGCCCGTTCGCGCGGCAGATGAGCGATAACGCGTGCGCGATGTCTTCGATATCTATATCTTTCGGATTCGGGTTTAGCGGATAAAAATGTATGCCGGTGACAGTGGTGATGTAGCTCATAAATTCGCTCCTAAGTGTTCTGATTCTATTCTACAACAAGCAGTAGGTTTGTCAAGAAAATTGTCAAGCATTTTGAGATAATAATTATAATTAAATATTGCGAATTATCAAAGAAATTAAAATACTATAATGCATTGTCCGTTAAATGGGACACCTGTTATGAGATAATATAGATGTAATAATCCTAAATTGACAAAGTGAACCCCAAGTCAGCAAAGGTTCACTTTGACAAATTACTATTATTTTCGGTACAAATTTTTGCTTTACAGGGAGTG
>CAZHCX010000178.1:0-1466 GCA_964531445.1 uncultured Clostridium sp.
ATTTTATCATCAACTAAGTGGTGAAGTTTTAACATGTACATTACACCAACTGTAACTGGTTTATCAAATGGATCTCCTGTTCTACCATCATATAGAATTGATTTTCCATCTTCGCTCATTCCTGCTTCTTTTAATAATTCTTCAACATCTTCTTGTGTAGCACCATCAAATACTGGTGTTGATACGTGCCATCCTAATGCTTTAGCAGCTCCACCTAAGTGAACTTCAAGTATTTGTCCTAAATTCATACGAGAAGGTAATCCAAGTGGGTTAAGTAAGATATCAACTGGTGTACCATCTGGTAAGAATGGCATATCTTCTTCTGGTAATACTCTTGAGATAACACCCTTATTACCATGACGTCCAGCCATTTTATCTCCGACTGATATTTTACGTTTTGTTGCTATATAACATCTGATTATTTGATTTACACCAGGTCCTAATTCATCTGAATTATCTCTAGTGAATATTTTAACATCTACTATTGTTCCAGCTTCTCCGTGAGGTACTCTTAAAGATGTATCTCTAACTTCTCTAGCTTTTTCACCAAAGATAGCTCTTAATAATCTTTCTTCAGCTGTTAATTCTGTTTCTCCTTTTGGAGTAACTTTACCAACTAAGATATCTCCAGGTCTAACTTCTGCACCTATTCTAATAATTCCGTTTTCGTCTAAGTCTTTAAGTACATCTTCACCAACATTTGGAATATCTCTTGTTATTTCTTCTGGTCCAAGTTTTGTATCTCTACATTCACAATCATATTCTTCAATATGAATTGATGTAAATACATCTTCTTTAACTAATCTTTCGTTTAAAAGAATAGCATCCTCGTAGTTGTAACCTTCCCATGTAGAGAATGCAACAACACAGTTTTTACCAAGTGACATTTCTCCGTCTTTTGTTGCTGGTCCATCAGCTATACTTTGACCTTTTTTAACAATTTCTCCAGCTTTTACAATTGGTCTTTGGTTTATACATGTACCACCATTTGTTCTCTTGAACTTACGTAATTTATGTACTACTGTTTTTCCATTTTCATATTTAACTGTAATAGCATCACCTGTAACATTTTTAACAACACCATTATCTTCAGCTAAAATTAATATTCCAGAGTCTTTTGCTGCTCTGTATTCTATACCTGTTCCTACAATTGGTCTTTCTGTAATCATAAGTGGAACAGCTTGTCTTTGCATGTTGGCACCCATTAGAGAACGTTTTGCATCATCGTGTTCTAAGAATGGAATCATCGCTGCAGCTATAGAAACTAATTGTTTTGGAGATACATCTAAATATTGTACTCTGTTCTTATCAACTTCTATAATATCTTGTTTAAATCTAACTCTAACTCTGTCATTTATAAATTCACCATTTTCATTCATAGGTTCAGATGCTTGAGCAATTATGTAATTATCTTCTACATCTGCACTCATATATTCAACTTCATCAGTTACTCTATGTGTTTCTGG
>CAZHCX010000179.1:0-1458 GCA_964531445.1 uncultured Clostridium sp.
AAGCCTACGCAGAGTTTAACGACACCGCGTTGAAGGAGTACAAGACCGAATACGTTTATCGCAAGCTCTCGGACGATGACGCGGCGAAACTGGAGCAGGCAGGAATCAAGGTGCAGATCCACCAAAACGCGAAAGGAGAGAACATCGCAAAAATCCATCCCGATGATGTGAGCAAGGTGAATCAGGTAATCGCTCCGCCTGCCAATACTTTCCGCAAATAACTGTGGACAAATTGTCCAATAGAGGAGGTTTGATAGATTGACACGACCGAGCCAAAATATACTCCGCCGACAGGTCAATGTAAAAACATACATCATTATGTTTAGCGTATTATTTTTTCTTCTTTTCCTGTTGGTATCATATTTCGGCTATCGTGTTCTCAATTATGAGTATGTTCACGGAAAAGTGAACGAATTAAGCGGCTATATTTTAGCTGCTTCCGATTCCTCGCCGTTTCAGTTGCCGTTTTTCAACGTGCTGGGCGGCATTTTGTTATTTCACGTTAAGGTGTGGTGGGTGTATCTCTCCACAGCTTGTATAGTGTTTATCTTTATGACCTCGCGCAACCGCAACGACTTCAAGAATATGGAGCACGGTTCGGCGCGATGGGCAAACAAAGAGGAAATCAAACGGTTTCAAAAAGACAAAACGGGTATCCCGCTTGCAAAGGATACGTTTCTGTCTGTCCTGTCAAAGATTGCCGCAAATCTGAATGAGATAGTGATCGGCGGCTCTGGTGCAGGTAAGACCCTGCGTAAAATCAAAGCGGATATTTTACAAATGCTCGGCAGTTACGTTATCACCGACCCCAAAGGCGAGTTGTACCGCGATTGTGCGAAGGTTTTGAAAAAGAACGGCTATAAAATCCGCGTTTTGAATTTGGTGAACGTCAACTTTTCCAATTCCTATAATCCCTTTGCCTATGTTACCTCGGAACAGGACGTTGTGCGTATTGCCAATCTGTTCATGAAGAATACCGCAGGCGAAGGCGAAAAAGCGGATTTCTTCTCGGAAGCCGCAGGCAAGCTCCTTGTCGCGCTCATGCTCTATCTGTTCAAATCAGAGAATGAGATAAAAACCTTTGGTCGCGTGATCCGATTGCTCAATTCCATTCGCTATACGAACGGAAGTATTGACCAATCCTGTGAATTGGCGCGCTGCATGAACAAACACGCTTCACGCTTTCCAAACGACGCGGCGTCCATCAATTGGAGCGGTATGCAGGGCAACGCGCAGGAAACACAATCGTCTATCAACGAAGTGCTATCAACCCGATTGCAATTATGGGCAACGACTGACCTCGACGCGATCACCTCTACCGACGAAATGGACTTTGAGAGCATCGGCAAGGAAAAAACAGCGATTTTTCTGATTATCCCTGCCGCGAGAAATCCGTACAAGGCGGTCATCAACATCTTTTACTGTCAGTTGTTTGAAACGCTGATGCGCGTCGCCGAC
>CAZHCX010000180.1:0-1439 GCA_964531445.1 uncultured Clostridium sp.
TTTTATTTTAATTCATCATTTATTTTATGTACTGGAAATTTTCTTTCTTTTAGGATTTCTTTAGATACACGTGGTAGTAGTTCATATTCATCAATTTTATCTATGTCTAGCCATTCATAGTGTAAATAATCTTTTCCTTCTATATTTTCCATAATATAATCTATTTTTTTGTCTTCATCATCTGTAAATTCTAGTCTATATATAAATAGAATTTCATGATATTTTTTTCCTTTTGCTTCAAAGAAATTTTCTACTGTTGAAATATATTCTACTATTTCAACGTCTTTTCCTATTTCTTCTTGTACTTCTCTTCTTGCTGCTTCTGCTGAACTTTCTCCAGCTTGAATTCTGCCTCCTATTAATGCATAGTGCCCTTCTTTTTTGTTTTTGTGTGCAAGTATTTTGTTGTTGTGTATTATTATTCCTGCTGCTCTGATGTTTAGTTTATAGTCTTCTACGTCAATTGTTAAGTCCATTTTTTACAATCTCCTTTCCAACTTTCCACATTTTATGTTTGGTTTGTGGATTATTTTTATATTTGCAAAAAAATTAGCAAGTCTTATAAACTTGCTATCACTGGTTGCGGGGGGAGGACTCGAACCTCCGACCTTTGGGTTATGAGCCCAACGAGCTGCCAACTGCTCCACCCCGCGATGTACTAATGTAATTATTATAACTCCTTAAAACTAACTTTGTCAATACTTTTTAAAGAATTAACTCAAATTTTAAAATTTTCTTTTATATTATATTCTATAATTTCAAAAATTATTCATAAAAAAATCTAGTATAAACAAATTTTATAGTTTTTATTGCATATTATGTAAATTTGCTGTATAATGTTTGTATTGGATTATTTTACTATTATTGAATTTGGTGGACTTTTAATTTTACCAAACTTCAATATTATGGTAATACCAATATTATTTGTAACCAATAAACTTTTAGCAACGAAAGGAGAAAAACATTATGAATAAGTTGTTGGCAAAGATAAAGTTAAATAACAACGAAAATTTCGGACTTCTTATTCGAACATTTTTTGAAAATTTCAATTCCGAAAATTCATTAAATCTCAAAGATAATGTAGCTGATTTGGAACTTCTTTTTGAAGTACCACCAAAAGAAATAATTGAAGCATTATCTAATTATGAAATTTTAGAATTAAATTTAACAAAAATGAATTCCACAACGGAAGTTTTAGAAGTTCAAAAAGAGGATGTAAAATCTAAAAGTAAAGAAATTAAAAGTATTAAAAAAGACGATGCTATATCTAAAAGTAAATCAAAAAATTTAACTTATGTTGATATTCCAAAATTAGAAGAGTTGGCAAAAGTTTCAACTTCTTATGAAGATTTTGCATATAAAATTGCAGAGTGGTTAAAAATGGATTCAAAGATACAAAAATTTGTGGATATTACTTTAGTTTGTGAAAATCTAGAAAA
>CAZHCX010000181.1:0-1422 GCA_964531445.1 uncultured Clostridium sp.
TTAAAGAAATTTTATGTAAAAGTATTGAAAAAAATTTTTTTAACTGGTATAATTATAGTTAGTGATAATAGGCAAAATAATATTTATTTTGAAAGGGGTATAAAAATATGGGTGAAATAAGAAAATGGGAAGTAGAATTTTTAAATTATAATCATTATAATGAAAAAGTTAAAATTGATCAATTAAAAGTAAAATTTAATAATAAAACAATAACTAGAGAAGAATATGATGAATTAAAGAAAAAAGAAAAAGTATTTAATAATATTTCTAAAGTTGCAAATGTTTACCAATTTAAAAATAAATTAGTGAACAGAAGAAAAGAAGTTGTTGGAGAAATTTCAAAATATGAAAAATTTGAAAAAGCTAAACAAGTAGTTTTAAAACTAGATAAAGAAATGCAAGAAATTCAAAATAAAATAGAAAATGTAAAAGTAATTTTAAAAGATAAGAATTTAAAACCAGAACAAAGAAACAAAGCAGAAGTTTCTTATGCTAAACTTTTGGATGCACAAGATAAAAACAATGAAAGATTCCATGATGCTAACAAAATAGTAATTGATGGTAAAGATTTAAAAATGGAAAATTTAGAAAAACTAAAAGAAGAAAAACAAGAATTAAATTCTAAAATTGGAATGTGTCATCTTGCTGGAAAAAATCTAATGAATGGGTATTCATGGGATTCAATTAAAGCTGTTAGTGCCGAAAAAGGAAAAAGATTTACTACTACTGAAAAACTAAGTAAAAAACAATCAAAAACTAAGGAAACTTCAGCAAAACAAAATGATGAATTTCCAATGGAAGAAGTATCAAAGAAATTTATAGATGATGCTGATAAAATTATAGACAGTGAAAATAAATCTATATTTAAAAGAGTTTCTGATGGAATAAAAAACAGATTAAACAAAAAAGAAAATGAAAAAGAAGAAAAAGAAGAAACTTCATTAAAAAAACAAACTTTCATTGAAAAAACTTTTCCTACTTTCACAAAAATGTTTAGAAATTTAAAAGCTAAATTCTCATATACTGATCCAAATAAATCAAACGAAGTAGAAATAGAAAAAGAAGAAAATAATGAAATAAAGAATAATAAAACTGAAAATACTAAAAGAGAAGAATTTATGGATTATCTTCAAAGAGTTGCAGAAAAAGGAATATACGAAGTAGAAAAAGATGATAATGATGAAAAAATGAAAAATGCAAGAGATCGTTTAAATCAAAGAAAGAAAGAAGCATATGAAAGAGAAACAAAAAAATTTGGTAAAGAATATGCAGATAAGTCTTATAAAGATCAAGGTAGAGAACCAGGAGAGTAATAAAAATCAATAATGAAAAACTTCGAAAATTTCCAAGTTTTTCTTGACTTATAGATATAAAAATGTTACAATATAAACTGTTACAACAAATTGCGTGAAGTATGCAATT
>CAZHCX010000182.1:0-1408 GCA_964531445.1 uncultured Clostridium sp.
TTGGATCTATGTCAAGTTTTTAGACACATTTTTTTACGAATTTTTATAAATTTTTTCAAGCTTCGCTTGAGGAGTTGTTATAAATATTAAAGAAAATCTTTAACATTTATAACAACTTTAAATTTATGCTATATTTTTTAGATATTCATTATATTTCTGATTTGGTGTTTTATAATCAAGAGTACTATGTATTCTTGTATTATTATACCAACTTTCAATAAATTCAAATATAGCTAATTTTGCTTCTTTAAATGTTGTATACGTATTTACATTTACTTCTTCTTTTTTTAATATGGCATTGAAACTCTCCATACTTGCATTATCATAAGGATAACCTTTTTTACTGTAGGAATGTTTTACATTATTTCCCAGTAGTATTTTTTCATATTCTTTTGATGTATATTGACTTCCTAAATCTGAATGAAATATCATTCCTTCTGTTACACCTCTTGCAGCTTTTGCTTTTTCAAATGCTGATATTACTAATTCTGATGTCATATTTTTTCCATACGACCATCCTATTATTTTTAAATCAAATAAGTCCATAACTATTGCAAGATATGTCCAGCCTGTTTCCTTTGTATAAATATATGTTATGTCTCCAACCCATTTTTCACTTGGTTTCTCTGCATTAAAGTTTTGTTCTAGTAAATTTTCTTTGTTTTTATCATCAACTTTTTTGTTTCCATTATGATTAAATTTTTTTACTGTAATACTTCTTAATCCTAATACTTTCATCCTTCTTGCTACTCTTTTTTGACTTACTTTAATTCCTTGTTTATTCAACATTTTTGTGATTTTGGGTGAACCATATCTTTTTTTAGATTTTTCAAATTCCTCTATTATTTTTTTATCCAATTCTTCATTTGCTTTTTTATATGAATTTTCTTTATTTTGTTTATGATAATAATACACCGAATGATGCAATTTTACTGCTTTACACAATGTTCTTATATCGTACATATCTTTTAATCCATCTATAAATTTCACTTTATCTTCTGTTGTCTTGAGAATATGGCTAGTGCTTTTTTTAATATTTCATTTTCTGTTTTTATTTCTTGATTTTCTTTTTGCAATTTTAATATTTCATCATTAGTTGTAACTTCTCCTGTAGATGTTTTTATTTTTCCATATTTTTTAATCCATGCTCTTACGTTTCCTTCTGATGTGCCATATTCTCTTGCTAATTCTGATTTGTTTTTGTTTCCATTTTCATATAATTCTACAATTGTTTTTTTAAATTCCTCTGTATATGTTTTCATATATTAGACACTCCTTTTTACATTTACATAATATTATATCACCTTTTGGCCAATTCGTAAAATTTTGTGTCTATATATCTATACTAACACCAGGTTATTGATTTTTTACTTAATCTTTCACATGACAAGGAAATGATAAATTCAAA
>CAZHCX010000183.1:0-1408 GCA_964531445.1 uncultured Clostridium sp.
AAATTACAAATATTGCTGAAATCACAGAATATAAAGATGAAAATAAAAAACCAATTGAAGATAGAGACTCACAACCTAAGAATGTAAAATTGCCATCAGACAAAGATTTACCAAATTATCAAGATGATAAAACAGGAAGTTATATTCCTGGACAACAAGATGATGATGATTTTGAAAAAGTAATTGTAAAAAAATTCGATTTAGCATTAAGAAAATTCATTACAGCAGTAAATGAAGAGAAGGTTACAACAAGAATACCACAAATTAAATATGATAAAGCAAAAAATCAAATAACTTATGAACATACAAAGGAACCTGTAGAAGTTGCAAATAATGATATTGTTATTTATACAATTAGAATATTTAACGAAGGTGAATTAAATGGATATGCAAACAAAGTGTCTGATGATATTCCAGAAGGACTTGAATATTTACCTGAAAATAAATTAAATAAAGATTACAGATGGGTAATGTATGATAAAGATGGAAAGGAAACAAAAAATGTTTCTGAAGTTGTTAAAATAACAACAGATTATTTATCAAAAGAACAAGGTGAAACTAGAAGAACATCAAATGATAAAGAAAATCCAGCATTACTAAAGGCTTTTGATGGTAACAAGGCTATAAATGATGAAAATCCTGATTATGCTGATGTAAAAGTAGCATTTAAAGTTATTGAACCAAATAATTCTAAGAGAATATTAGTAAACTCAGCGCAAATTTCTGATGATACTGATGAAGATGGAAATCCAATAGATGATGAGGATTCAACAACAGATAAATGGATTGATGGTGAAGATGACCAAGATAGAGAATATGTCAAATTAAAAACATTTGATTTAGCATTAAGAAAATTTATAACTGGTGTAAATGATCAAAAAGTAACAACAAGAATTCCACAAGTTAAATATGATAAAGAAAATAATCATATAACTTATGAACATACTAAGGAACCTGTAAATGTTGTAACAGATAATATTGTGACATATACAATAAGGGTATTTAACGAGGGTCAAGTAGATGGCTACGCAAGTAGAGTATCTGATGATATGCCAAAAGGATTAGAATTTTTACCTAACAATGAATTAAATAAACAATATAGATGGGTAATGTATGATAAAGATGGAAAAGAAACAGATAAAGTTGAGGATGCAGTAAAATTAACAACAGATTATTTATCAAAAGAACAAGGTGAAGTAAGAATGAAAGATAATTCTGAACTTAAAGAAAATCCAGCTTTACTAAAAGCTTTTGATCCAAACAAAGAAATCAATGATGAAAATCCTGATTATGCTGATGTGGAAGTGGCATTTAAAGTTGTTGCTCCAAATACGTCTGATAAAATAATAATAAATTCTGCTCAAATAACAGATGATACAAATAAAAACGGAAATCCAGTTGATGATGA
>CAZHCX010000184.1:0-1395 GCA_964531445.1 uncultured Clostridium sp.
TTATTTCTAAAAAAACATTATCTATAAAAGTTATCGTCTTATTAGAAATAGTATGATATGTAAAAGAAGGTGCATATAAATACCTGCCATCTTTTATGATAAACTATGACAATTTGAGAAAAGAAAAGGGCACGGCAGGATTGGCTAGAGTATATGCTGAAGTTCACAGTTGGCTGGAAGAACCCTATAAACTTTTCAGAAACTATTCGATTTATTATTTTATGGAGGTTCTAAAATGACAGATATTGTAGTAAGTATTTATCCAAAATTCACCAATCTTATAAAAATGGGTGAAAAGAATTATGAATTCAGAAAGTATGTACCTAAACGTGGAGTTGACAGGCTCTGGATTTATTCTTCTTCTCCTGCATGTTCATTGGAATATATGGCAGAGATAGATAAGATTGTTGAATACCCACAGAAAATTGCAGAAAAAGGGATAGGCAACGATGATTTCAACAACGGTTTAAAGAAATCTAAGTTTGCTTATCATATAAAACATCTTTACAGACTCACTTCACCGTTATCGCTGGAAAGGCTAAGAAATGAATTCGGTTTTTCAGCTCCGCAAAGTTATTTTTATTTAGACAGTAACGATGCACTGAGAAGTTTCCTTTTGAGGCAGAATTTGGAAAGAGTGTTTTAGTAAAAATGAGGTGGAGAGTATTACTCTTCACCTCATTTAAATTATACTTTTTCAATATGAATAGCTAAAATACCATATTTTTTTTCTTCTTCCTCAGAATAGATTTTGTGTATATTAGTGAGTTTTTCAGAAAGACTATCGGCAGGACCACATATATTATAATCTACATCTTTGAACAGATCTTCAAAAGTATTATATCGTAATAAGCCAACAACTTTTACTTTTAGAGTTTGCGTTAAGTCTGCAATATTTTTAAAAACAATATAATCGTTAAGATTTATTTTTGACCTTTTTTCATCAAATAATCTTAATTCAATTTTTTTAATACCTTTATCAATATTGTTAAAAGGTTTTTCGTTTAATTTCATTTCGTGTATCATTATTAATCACTCCTCTGCAATTAGTATATAGTATAAATATAGATTAATCAAGGAATTAATTTCAATTTATAAAAAATGTATTTAATTTTTTATGTGTCTGATTTCTTAATTTTATAATATTGGAGATAGATTGTAACCAACGTCTTGCTCGCAATATTTTGATATTCGGAACAAGTAAAATTTTTCAAACTTGTTTACAATATTTTGGCATTATGAACAAATATATAAACAAGACTAGCAAAAGCTAGTCTTGTTTTGTTAATATATGTACTATTTCATTTACAACAATATCAGTCATAGTATCATAATTAATATCTTTATGTTTGTGATATACAACTTCATGACAGATGTTATCAATTAAGCCGATAA
>CAZHCX010000185.1:0-1391 GCA_964531445.1 uncultured Clostridium sp.
TTTTTTGAGAATTTTTTTATTTTCATGAGACCACTTTCATCGCTCTATTATATTCTAAATTTATATTGGTATAAATAGTATACAGAGCTCCTTACGTCGCCATTTACACCAATACAAATTTAGAATTTTTTGTATTTAAGGAATGTTTTATGAAATTGTAAGTGTTTTCTTTAGGCTACTTCACTTTCAAGTTCACATGGTACTTTATATCCAATTGATGAATGGATTCTCTTTCTGTTGTACCAACCTTCTATAAATTCAAATATCGCTAATTTTGCTTCTTCAAAAGTTTCGTACTCATGTAAATTTACTTCTTCTTTTTTTAATATGGCATTGAAGCTTTCCATACTTGCGTTATCATACGGATATCCCTTTTTGCTGTAAGAATGCCTTAAATTTAATTTTCGTAAGTATTCTTCAACTTTATTTGATGTATATTGTGAACCTAAATCACTATGAAATATTGCTTCATTTCTAAATTCTCCTTTTCTTCTTGCATTCTCTATAGCCTTGATTACTAAATCTGCATCCATATTTTTTCCATAACTATATCCAATTACACTTAAACTATATAAATCCATTACTATTGCTAAGTATGTCCAACCTAGCTCTTTGGTGTATATATATGTAATGTCTGAAACTAGTTTTTCTCTAAGATGTTTAGCTTTAAATTCCTGTTTTAATAAATTGGGTTTATTTGTATCATCAACTTTACTTTTTGCTGGTCCTGGATTATATTTTTTTATAATGACAGATTTTATGCCTAATATCTTCATTCTTCTTGCAACTCGTTTTTGACTAACTTTGATTCCATCTTTTTCCAGCTCTTTCTTTATTTTGGGTGATCCATATCTTCCTTTTGAATTGTTATATTTTTCCAATATCTTCTTGTCTAATTCTTTGTTGCTTTCTTTGTAGCTGTTTACTTTTCCTTCTTGATGATAATAATATACTGAACGTGGTACTTTTAGTACCTTGCATAGCAATCTTACATTATGTTTATACTTATTTTTTTCTATGAACTTTATTTTTTCTTCTATTTCTGCGTGAATATGGCAACCGCTTTTTTTAGTATTTCATTTTCTTCTTTAGCTTGAGCTAATTCCTTCTTTAAACGTTTAATTTCATGATTTGTAGTTGTTTCATTATTTGCAACCTTTATTTTTCCATATTCCTTTATCCATCTATATAATGTTGCTTCTGCAATGCCATATTCACGTTTAATTTCTACCACTGGCTTTTTATTTTCGTATAATTCTACAATCATCTTCTTAAAATCTTCATCATAACTTTTTTTCTTAGCCATCTTCGACACACTCCTTTCTGATTAGTGTACATAATCTATTATACACCCTCTCATAAAATGTGTCCATATATCTATTCTAACACCA
>CAZHCX010000186.1:0-1387 GCA_964531445.1 uncultured Clostridium sp.
ATTACAGTCCGTGTTTTGAATCCAATTTTATGTGTTGTGATCTTTCTGACATTCAGGAAGATCATTCATATGTTGATGAAAAAAAGATTATCTGGACATTCGATTGCAGTAGTTATGAAAACCTGTATCCGACAATCGGAATTGGAGATGAAGAAGATTGGTAAGTAACAACGCAAAAGCCATCGCCGACTACATGTTAGACGAGGGATGTGAGCAGACCTCATCGGGAAACTGGATTTTTACCTACGATGAAATCAACAGAAGGTTTGGCACGGACTTACCAAACGACGCGGAGCTAATCAATCAAATCGCGGATTACATATACGCCAATAAAAACGATGTGGTTGCCGACCATGATTTGTCACAAGGCTTCGATTTGGATTTCTATACCGACTGCTGCCCGAACATCGACGAATCATGCTTGGGCGAAATGGGAATGGAGTGATTTATGATGAACAAAGAAATGATAAACCGCATCGCCCGCTACTGCGTGACAAGCGGATCGCAAAACACTACCGACGGCAGGTGGAGTATTACTTACGACGAGCTGAGTCACCACTTCGGTGTGGACAAAAATGATATCAACGGCAACGCGCAGCTTCTTGCTGACGCTCTGAATCAGCAGGAGGAAATCAACGACCTGATGATGACCGAGGACTGCATTGAGATGACCTACCACATGGAGCACTGTCCTCTGTGCCAACAGGGTGGTATCGAGGGCGCTTTTGCGCTCTCGTCCGTGCTGGGCTGCAACATCACAGATGAACATGAGGAACACAAGTATGAGCCGATGCCGTATGATGAGGTTGAAACAAAGCTCGCACGTCAAATCCTTTGGCTGTATGCCGGAGAAGGTGAACAGCAGTGCTTCTCAAGGTGCGAAATCACAGGTCAGAGTTTTATCGCCCGGGATTTCCCGAACCTCTCATTCTATAACTGCCGCTTCAACAATGTTGATTTCAGCGAGGCGGATCTCAGCTACTGCACTTTTGAAAACTGCGATTTCGTTGACTGCGACCTCTCATACGTCAAAGCCGAGGGCGCGAATTTTACGGGTTCGGATTTTTGTGGATCCACAATGCGCGACGCTCGGTTTGACACCTGCAATTTCAAGGGAGCAAAGATGAATGAAGTACGCGGTTGGCCGCGTCTGCAGTTCTGCTGTATTGAGGACGCGGACTTAGGTGAGGATGATGAAGCGGTTGATTTGGACGACTGCCGTGAAAGTGAAACCGAATGGGAAGCCGAGCTCGATAGTAGCTATCTTGAAACGCAGGTGTTATGATGGCAAAGGGAAAAATGAAATCCGTTTACGGTATCTACAAAAAGCATGGTCGTGAAGCGTTCCTCGACGCCGCGGAGTATTACTCCTGCCATGTCAATCCGA
>CAZHCX010000187.1:0-1384 GCA_964531445.1 uncultured Clostridium sp.
GGTTGTCAGACAAACCGCCCCAACCGACGTACTGCGAAAGTGTTTTCTGCTCGGCAGGAGTTGGCGGACGGTTTTCTGCTTGCAGCTCATGGAGTGATTTGATTGCGTTTACATTGTTTTGATACCGCTGTGAAGGCGTACCGACACCGATATTGTTGTCGGTGATAACAAAGTTTTCGGCTTCGGCTATATCCTGTGACAGTTCCTCCGCGCCGACCGTTTCTTCCTCTGCCGGAATCCCATCAGAAGAAGAAATAACCTCAACCACATCTTCGGCAGACACGTCAATGACCTTCGGCTGTTCGGGCTCCTCAATAACCTTTTCCTCAAAGAATCCCTTGATTTCGGGAAAACCAACGCTGTCACAGAAAAACGCTCTGTCTCTGCCGTACTGATGAATCACGACAACATCGGAAACAGAGAGCGAATGACCCGTGAAATCCGCAGGGTGATGAACATTAAAGGTTTCGTAAATGTCCTCAAGCGTTTCGCCGTGCCGCAGCTCACCGGAGTAAACCTTTTCATAATCGGTATAGTTTACCGTAAGATTCTGCTGATTGATGTCCTCCAAAGACCTGAACATCATCTTTTGCGCCTGCTCGGTATCGCCGAGCTGATAGATGTCAAAGGTGATCGTTCCTTTGGTTATCAGGTGCTTGTTGTCCTTCGCGCTGATATTCAGTATTTCCTCAAAACGCTGACGCGGATATTTCTCCACGAACAACGGCGAATCTTCCTGATAAACCATCACTTCCTCGTCCGAAACACCGGAGATAACATACGGTTTGCCATAGAGAAAAGCTGTGTCGCCGAGCTTGTAGGCAAAGCGCACGTCATAGAAATCAATGACGGCGTTATCCTCGCTTCCGATTTGGTTGTATTCCTCAAGCTCGCGTTCGTTTAGATAACGATTCTCGTTGATCAACTCACCGATACGCTGATATATCTGCTGATAGGTGATGACGGTAGGCTGATAATCACCGCCGATGTCGCCGACCCAAATGCCCTGTGAATTGCAGTTTCGGAGAAATGACTTGTCGTTGCTGCGAATCACACCGCCCGAATCGCGGTATTCCTGTTGAAGAATACGCAGGATACTCTTTTCGCCCAAACCCTCACGGTAGGCGGCATATATCCTCAACTTACCTTCTTTAATAGCAGGGTCTTGAATCAGTAAACGGTCAATATCCTGCTGCGTAAGCGTAATGGTCGGTTTTTCGGGAGGAACATCAGCCATATCCTGCGGCGGTTCCTCAACAGGTTCTGCGACGGGCTCCTCGGCAGGAGTTTCGGCGACGGGCTCTTGAGCGGGTTCTTCGGCCACTTCCGACTGCGGTTCAGGCATCTCCTGGGGTTCCTCAGCGGAAGTTTCGGGTTGCGGTTC
>CAZHCX010000188.1:0-1382 GCA_964531445.1 uncultured Clostridium sp.
ATTATCAATTATTCCATTTTTGCTAAATGTCCAGTCATAAATAGTATTTAAATTTTTTGATGCAGCTGATGCATTGCTTCCAACCCTAAAATATGAACTGGAATTTGAGCAATGTAATCCATAGCTTTTATCATGGTTTATAGTATAAACTCCAAATAATGAAGCGTCAGAAAACTGGGTAATTAAAAATTTGCTTTTTATGATTGTTTCTGAGTTTAATTTTTTAAATAATTCTATATATTGAGTTCCTGTGCTTTCAATATATTCTATTTCTTGATATTTTGAGGAAAAGTTGTCGTCAATAGATTCGTCTGTATAGTTGAAGTATGAATTTATTTTTTCTTCTTCATTTATTACAGATTCTATAAAACTATTTTTGGCTAATAATGCTTTGTCAAATAATCCATTATTTCCAATAATTGAAAAAATAGAAATTCCTGCCAATATCAGCAAAATTATTATTGTAATTGTAAGCGAAATAAGAGTTATTCCGTTTTTATTTTTTAATATTATTTGTATAAAACTCCTTTATCATTTGAATTATAAAATAGAGATTGTTAAAAGGTATTTATAATTAGTATTGTTTAAAAATTTTAAATTCGTTTTATATATTTTATTATATATAATTTTATTTTTCAATAGTAAAATGAAATTTATGATAGTTTAACTGTTTTAATGCTTGTTTTTTACAGCATTTCGTTATATAATATACGAAGATTTTAAAACCAGAACGGAGGTAAATAAAGTGAAAGTTAGTAAAGAAGAAATATTACACATTGCTAAATTAGCGTGTTTAGAAATAAAAGAAGATGAAGTTGAAAAATACGCAGAAAATTTACAAGATATTTTAAATTTTGCAAATATAGTAAATAATGCACCTGTTGATGATTTGAATATTACAATTGGAGCAAATGAAAAGAAAAATGCATTTAGAAAAGATGAAATAAAAGTATTTGAAGACAATGAAGCATTACTTGCAAATGCTCCATCTGCAGAGCAACACATGTTTAAGATACCAAAGGTTATAAACTAAGGAGGGTAAATAATGGATATTACAGAATTGACAGTACATGAGATACAAGAAAAATTAAAAAATAAAGAGTTAACTGTTACAGATATAACAAAAGCTTATGTAGATAGAATAAATGAAAAAGAAAAAGATGTTGAAGCATTTGTAACAACATTAACAGATGAAGCTTTAGAACAAGCAAAAGATATACAAGCAAAAATTAATGCAGGAGAGATAAGTGGAGATTTTGCAGGTATTCCAATAGGAATTAAAGATAATATGTGTACAAAAGGTGTAAGAACTACATGTAGTTCTAAAATGTTAGAAAATTTTATTGCACCTTATGATGCAACAGTTGTTGAAAAATTAAATA
>CAZHCX010000189.1:0-425 GCA_964531445.1 uncultured Clostridium sp.
ATCCTTGTGGAAGTTCTTTATACCATCCCATCAGACCTGCTTATTCTAATAATTCAAATATTTTCTCATCAGATATATCTTTTCCAAGACATAAATTATCTCTTATACTTAAATCAAATAAATCTACTTCTTGTGATACAAAAACTAAATCTAATCTAGCATCTTTTTGTTTTTTATTATTTATTAACAAATTGCCTTCTTTAAGTGGATATAATCCTGCTAAAATATTCATAACAGTTGTTTTACCTTGTCCTGATTCTCCTATAATACTAATTCTATCCCCTTTCTTTAGGATAAATTCTGGTATTTTAATTTTTGTCGAATCTTTTGTATATGAAAAAACAACATCAGTTAATTTTACACTATTAAAATCATGAATCAATTTAATTTCTTTGCTTCAAGATATATTGATAGGGGTATAGTCT
>CAZHCX010000189.1:435-1382 GCA_964531445.1 uncultured Clostridium sp.
TCAGAATCAGATACAGAAACAGATACAGAGGGGTTTTTTAATTTCTTTACTTTTATTAAAGTATTCATCTAGTTGTTTTTTTGTTGTTTTAAATCTTTCATTTATATCAATAAATCTTACAAGACTATTTAAGTTTGAATATAATTTTGCTAAAGCTGACATATAAAATAATAAATATGGTAATCCATCTTTTCCTTGTTTTACTAATATAATTGTACTTATTAAAACAACTAAATATAATAAATTCATAAGTCCAGTAAATACACCATTTGCATTTGATCTTTTTCTTTCATTTACTTTTGTTGCTTTTAGATACTCCTCAGCATTTTCATTTATTTTATCCTCGCAAAATTTACCGATATTTAATTTTCTTACTGCAATTATATTTTGAACAAAATCTATAAATGTTGCATTATATCTTGAATCTGCCTCATTTGTTAACTTTTGATATTTTTGTTTATTCTTAATCATTTTGTATTTCAAAATAACTTGTTTACAAACCATAATCAAAATTGATGTTGCACCAATTAATAGTGGGATTACACTTATTTCAAATTGCCATGTAACTTCTACAAAATAGAACGATACATTTGTTATTAATTTATGTATATATCCTGTATGAACATTTGATATTTGTTCCATTGACATAGATTGTAATTTTCTAAAATAGTATTTTTGTATAGCTGTTTGAGTTTTTTGATTATTTACATTATCTATATATGAACCTACTTTTCCTGATATTAACATTACTATATCTACTATAAATATCCATATTGTTAACCATATTATTTTTTCTAATGTCAAAGGGCTTGTACCAAAATGAGATAAAGCAAAAGCTTCTCCATAATCTGCAATGGAATATATAGTGTTAACAATTATTGAATATATAAATAATTTTTTTGCTACTACTTTTAATAATTCTTTCATTTAAAACCTCTTCTTATGTT
>CAZHCX010000190.1:0-1374 GCA_964531445.1 uncultured Clostridium sp.
TCAATAGTTTTTTAATTTTTTTCACTTTTCTTCTTATCCTCAGCAGTTAAATCAACAAAATATTTATTTTATATCAAGTAGTGCTTCTGCCACCTTATTTATCATAAACTCTTTCTGTTTTTTTCTACTTTCCTCTGGAACATTTACCTGTTTTACAGTAATATTATCATTTTTATCAGAAATTGCAAAATACACAACATTTAATTTATCAATTGGATTTGCTGGATCTATTCTTCCAAGTTGTCCTGTAATTCCAATTGTAATATCAGCTTTTGATTGTTCTTTAGCTGCTTTTGCCATTTCAATTGCAGTTTCTTTACTGTAAACTGTATATTTCTCAATTATTTTTTCAGGAACACCAAATTTGATTTTTGCTTCATTAGAATATGTAACATAACTTACTTTTAAAACTTCAGAAGCACCAGATATATTTGTAATTTCATTTGCTATTCCTCCACCTGTACAACTTTCCATTGTAGAAATTGTTAATTTCTTTTCAATAAGTTTTTTTACAATTTCTTCCCAAATATTTTTATTATTTTCCATAATTAATAACCTCCTCTTATAGGAAAATACCGCTTTCCTATTACATAATCAAAATGTGACAAAAGGGAATTTCCCTCTGCCACATTATTCCATAGTAATAATAGTATTTTCACTTAGACTTTTTTGAACATCAATAACTCTTTGATTAGATGATCCCTTCCATTTTAAAGTTGGATTATGAAGTGCATCTACATATTGACCATCAACTAAAACATCTAAATATTTAGTAACATCTTTATCTTTTAAATTATAATCAAATTTAAATCCAGTCCAAGCCCATAAGTTTTTATTTGGGAACTTTTCTTTAAATGCTTTTGCAAGTTTTGTTGTTCCTTCAATATTATTAGGATGCATAGGCTCGCCTCCTAATATTGACAAGCCTTCTACATATTCATGATCACATAAATCTAAAACTTTATTTATTGTTTCATCCGTAAATTCTTTTCCACCCTTAAAATCGTGAGTATCTGGATTAAAACATTTTTCACAATTAAATGCACAACCTTGCATAAAGATTGAAACTCTTACTCCAGGTCCATTTGCTATATCCATTTTTCTTATTTTATTGTATCTCATAATTTTACCTCTTTTTGCTGTTAAATTTTATCTGTTCTATGTTTTATATTGCACAAAACCTTGATTATTCTGCATCTTTGTTATCTATATGCAATACTCTTTCTTTTATTTCTTCTGTTCTTCCTTTGTTCCAGAAATTACTTCCTATATATCCACAAGTTCTTCTTGCTACATTTAATGTATTGTGGTCTCTATTTCCACAGTTTGGACAATACCATTCTAAATTATCATCAATTAAAATTTCTCCATCAA
>CAZHCX010000191.1:0-759 GCA_964531445.1 uncultured Clostridium sp.
GATAAAGCTTAAGTGATGTTTCAAGTGCGCGGATATGGGAACGTCCCAAGCCGTGTTCAACAAGCATTCCGTGGGTTACAAGGTTTTCGGCCATTTTTCCAAGATGGGCTGTCATTACCGGAAAAAGAATTTTTTCTTCTTTTCCGTGGTGATGATGATCTGCGTAGTCTCTTGTAAAATCGATGAAATTATAAAAATGCTGGATTGTTGCATCTGTGAGTACAGATTTCTCGTCACAAACGCTATCTTGATTTTCTAAAATCATACAGCATAGCTTATGCATACCGCCAATCATTTTCTGAATGTCTGAATGTTCTTTAACCATTAAATCTATTGCGTACATTAGTTTTCCTTATTAATTGAGTAATGCAAATAATCTGGGTTTTCAAGGATGAGGCCAGAACCATCTAGCATTCCAAGCATCACCTGTTTACGAAGCTTGTAGTATGTTTCAGGGTAACCTTGAAAGGCAAGCCAATATTCGGCATGAATGTCATATGTCTGCTCCCAGCTAAAGCATGAGTTATCCTGCTGAGTAATAATGTTTACTCTGTCGCAGGGCATTCCGTTTAAAAAGATGTCATCAAAAAACTTGTAAGCATCCTGGACAGAAACTTTTCCTACAGTATGGAGCTTACCAAATTCAAAGGCGATTTTTTCAAGCTCTATCATTGGAACTGTAACCGTTAATTTTGTAATTAGCTTTGCGTAGCGACCTTCTGCGTCGTGTATGCATTCCTGAAGCCAGGCGTGGATGTT
>CAZHCX010000191.1:787-1372 GCA_964531445.1 uncultured Clostridium sp.
CTCTGAGTCTTTTTCATCAAACCAGCCATTCTTAATTGCAGCGTAATAAAAATAAATGGTTAGTTCTTCCTGTATTTTTATTTTTTCGTAAAGCCAGAAATGAATAGGTCCTAAAAATGAACTCATGCGGCTCCTCCAAAAAGTTTTTTATTTACAGTATCAACAACCATCTTAGGATCTAGTCCGTGAACAATTGCAGCATCTTCAAGTCTTTCAACCTGAGAAGAAGGGCAGCCAAGACAGTGCATTCCAACTTCCATCAGAATCTCCACCGCCTGAGGATATTCGTTTACAATTTGCCCCACGAGCATATCACCGGAAATCATCTTTTTGCTTTCTAAATCTGTCATAATCTACTCCTGTGTAAGCGAGCTGGTCAAAGCTCGCAGTGTTTTGATAAGCTTAAGATATCATATTATTAAAGTGTAAGATGTTGCGTACGCAACAAATATGAAATTTCTAAGTATCTTCGTAATTAGGTGTGGAAAAAGATAAGATAATTTCTTAAAATACTGTAAATTATATTAAAAAGGCAGAAATGCTTTTTATAGTTTGTAAACGTTAATTCAATTTTCTGATACCTTG
>CAZHCX010000192.1:0-1371 GCA_964531445.1 uncultured Clostridium sp.
TCATCAACCGGCTTCTTCTGTTCGCGGTAATCGCTGACGGCTTCCCTGATAACGGCAGCGCATATTTCCTGCTCTGTTTCAAACATCTGCATATCACTTTTTTCGACGCGCATAAGCGTCAGTTTGCGCTTGAGTGTACGGACATAGGTATTATAGCTATCAATAAGATTACGGTACACATCTTGTTTGCGGCTCTCACGATTTTGCCTTTTATACATTAATCTTTTAAATTGCTGACATACGGGCTTTGAGCAATAACCTTTTTCATCGGTATTGAAATATCGCCCTCCACAATTTTTGCAGATATAAATTTTGGTGTTACTTGCATTCAAATATGCGTCAAAACCTTCAACGAACGGTTCCAATGATTCGTTCAATCCACAATAGATGACGCTTTTGTTGTCCTCGAGAAAAATGATATATCCTTCATTTGATTCAAAAAATGCACCCTTATTTGCTATGCTTAAGTTGCCGCAAAGCATAAACTCGAAGCCAATCATATTATATTCGAGTTCTTCAAACTTTTTCTGTATAGCTTTCTTTGCCTGTCGTGTATTGAAGGAAATGACGGATTGAAGGAGATTTTTTACATTCAAAGCAATCAATTTTTCTCGCTGCTTTTGATAGAAAAGTTCCATGATATTCATGAAAACAAGCGCAAAAATGTTGTCTGCCATTTTCTTTTTCAGCCGCGTGAGCTTTGCATAAAAGACGGCGTTTTCCTTTTTGCCGAGTTCAACATACTTCTGCATTTCCTCCGAAACAGCTTTCAGTGATGTATGGTGGTTGTTTTGATAATCCTCTGTCAGTGCAAAAAAATCGTCAAACCTTATCTCTGTCTTGACGAAGGTATCCTTTTTTTCACCGTAGTAAAACATTGCCAAGCGCTTATCTGCGTCTATCCGAAAAAAATATTTTTTCAATTATTTTCACCTCATGATTGATTTTTCATTTCTCTATCTTTCCTCAACAGTATAGCAAATTGTTTCAAGATTGTCAACGGGAATGATGAATCCGTGCTCACTGTCGCATGGACGCGAGATATTAGTATTGACATATGGTTTCCCGTGTGATATGATTATGTTACCGTAATGTGAAGAATATTCACATATTACGGAATATGATCGTGAAAGGAGAAAAGCCAATGAGCAAAAATCAAATAACAGGAGGTGCTAAACGCTTATTTGGAGTGTTGATTTCAAACAGAGGAAGCTGCGTCAGCTTCGCTGATGATTTTAATGATTTGTTCATTATTCTCTTTCTTCTGTCGGGTTTCACAGCTCAACACAGTCGGGTTTATCATTTGTTTTTTTGAACCCGCTGTACTTTATTTTACGGATAGCGAGGTACGCCAATGGCAAGCCATTGACA
>CAZHCX010000193.1:0-1369 GCA_964531445.1 uncultured Clostridium sp.
CTACCTTGTCTGCGACCTCCACCGTTTGACGGCTGATATCCTCCTTGCGGCGGCGAGCGGTTTCCTCCTCGGTAACGTCCGTCATAATGCAGATCAACATATTGCTCTCTTTGTCGGGAACGACTGTCATTTCCACATAGCGGTCATACTCGGCTAAAAATGTGCGCTCGTTGTATATACTGCGGCGAGTGGACTGCACGTTCATAAACGGCAGAGGATCGAGGATCCTCACCACCTGCGTACCCATTACATCCGACGCGGCTCGCAGATTCAATATCTTCAGTGCGGCGGAATTGATTTGCTGTACCTCCAGCAAATCGTTCACGACGATCAAGCCGTTGGGCGTGTTTTTAACGATTGTGTCCGAAAAGCTTTCCGCTTTGTCCTTCAAAAACGGCAGACACATTGAGATTTCCGCCTTGCCCTGATAAATGGCAACCGCCTTTTCGCGGCAGGTATCGTAGCCGCAGGAACCGCAGTTCAGCTCCTGAGAGGGCTTGAATTTACCCATTTGACGCAAAATCTGATTGATCTCATAATCAGAGGGCTTTGCCGAACGCTGCGCAATGAACTCGAAGATTTTCTTCGTCTCGACCGCTTCCGGTTGATCGATCTCAACATCATACTTACCGGCGTATTTGGCAACGGCAGCGTAATCACTGACCGGGTTCAGACGGTGCTTTTCCATAACAGGACCGCCTATGCAGCTTCCTGCGCAAGCGCTCATTTCAATAAAGCACTTGTGAACATTGCCGTCCGCAATATCCTTCAGGGCAGCAATACAGTTTTCTACGCCGTCAACCGCAAAGTAAGTATAATCCTGTGCCTTTTGCGACATAGTTTTCAGAATACCGCCGGTCGTCGGGAAAAACCGCGCAAGACTATTTTCTGTATTGTCGGTTTTTTGTTCGAGGGTGATGTTTTCCTCTTTCAACCACGCGGACAACTCCTCGAAGGTCAGTGTGGCGTCAACAATGCCCTTATAATACTCCGCTTCGTCTTTTTTGGCAACGCAAGGTCCGATGAATACGGTCTTAGCGTTGGGAATACGCTTCTTTATATCCTTGCAATGTGCCTGCATCGGCGACAAAACATCGGCAAGATACGGCAAACAGCTCGGGAAATATTTTTGGATCAGCAAATTCACGGAATGACAGCAGGAGGAAATCACGATATCTCTATCCTCATCCTGAAGAATGCGATCGTATTCACGCTTGACGATCGTCGCGCCCAAAGCGGTTTCTTCAACGTCGTAAAATCCGAGTTTTTTCAGAGCCGTACGCATTGATTCAATGCCCACGCCGGTATAATTTGCGATAAATGACGGCGCAAGGCTGACGATAACTGGATCTCCGCTTTGCAGCAGAAC
>CAZHCX010000194.1:0-1366 GCA_964531445.1 uncultured Clostridium sp.
AAAGATGAAAAAACACAAGAAGTAATAAATGAACATGAAGATGAAATATATAAAAGTACAGATTTTGAAAAAGTTGAAATTAAACAATCTGAAACAAGAGTAGATGTAAGTTTAGATAAAACAGAGTGGACAAACAATATCCAAAACGATGTTAATTTTACAGCTGTGTTAGTTTCAAATGAACCAAAATATGATTTGTTTAGTAATCCAGTAATTGAAATAAAATTACCACAAGAAGTTCAAAAGGTTGTATTAGGAAATGTTTCTACATTATATGATAATAATTTAAAAGTTAAAAATGCAGAAGTAGTAGATAAAAATAATTCTAAGGTAATTAAAGTAACGTTAGACGGAACACAAAAAGAATACATAAATAATGTTATAGCAAATGGAGTTAGTGTAATTATTCCTGCAACTGTTATTTTAAATACACAAATTGATAATGCTGATAAAAATATTGAAGTAACATATTCTAATCAAAATGCAAAAATAATTGATTATGTTAACGCAGGGGCTAATTCAAAGAATATAAATGTTAAATTGGTTAATAAAATTAATGATAATAAAGAAGAACAAAAAGAGGAGACTGATAACAAACAAGATGAGAATAAACAGAATGAAAATAAGCCTAATGAAGATAAAAAAGATGATGCTAAAAAAGAAAATAATACAATTGATGTTAATAAAGTAAAAGAGGCTCTTTCTGTTGAAGTTGAAGCTAAAGTTGGGGATAAAATTCTTTCTGATGGCGACAAAGTTAATGAAAAAGAAGTTATTAAATATCAAATTAAATTAAAAAATAATAAAGATTATGATATTAATGGTCTTTCTTTAAAGGGTATTGTTCCAGAAGCTACTAATTATGCAACTGTTGATAGAGGTTCATATTATGCAGAAGAATATAAATATGTTGAAGAACCAGAAAAAAGAGTAGTTGAAATAGACAATATTAATTTAAAGGCGAATGAGGTAACAACATTATTTTATGAAGTTGTTGATCAATTAATAGATGATGCTTCTGAAAAGAAAATTGAAAGTAATATTTAAACATATTTTAATAAAGAAGAAGTAAATTCTTGGAAATTAAATAATAGTATAAAGAAAGCAAAAATAAGTGTTGAATTAAAATCTTATATTGGAAGAGATACACAGGATTCATTTTATTATTATATAAATGTTACTAATTTAACAAATGATAAATTAGAGAATATAAGAATAGAAACAAATGAATTACAAAAAGAAATTTTAGTGAATTTGTCAGCTATTGAAACAAGCTTAAAAGATTTTAGTTTTGAAAATAGAAAAATTTCTTATACAATTTCGTCGCTTGATGCGGGACAAAATTATAAGGTATTAGTGCCAACTG
>CAZHCX010000195.1:0-495 GCA_964531445.1 uncultured Clostridium sp.
TAACGGTTGCAAGAGCGGGAGCAACGGTAGTTGTAAGGAATACCGAACCGAGCTGCTCAACAGAGGTAGCGGCTGCGCCGTTGAAGCCGTACCAACCGAGCCAGAGGATGAATACGCCGAGTGCGCCGAGCGCGATGTTGTGGCCGGGGAATGCGCCGACCTTGACTTTTCCGTTTTTGTCCTTCTTGAATTTACCGATACGGGCGCCGAGGATCTTCGCGCCGATAAGAGCGGAGATACCGCCGACCATGTGGATCGCGCAGGAGCCTGCGAAATCGTGGAAGCCGATCTGGCTGAGCCAGCCGCCGCCCCAGATCCAGTGCGCCTCGATCGGGTAGATGACCGCGGAGATCACGCCCGAGTATACGCAGTAGGACAGGAACTTTGTACGCTCCGCCATAGCGCCCGAAACGATCGTAGCGGTTGTAGCACAGAATACGAGGTTGAATACAAAGCTGGAGAAGTTGAAGTTTGCGTATGAGGTGAAGAGGTCAA
>CAZHCX010000195.1:505-1346 GCA_964531445.1 uncultured Clostridium sp.
GATATAGAAGTCCATGAGGTTCTTCATTATAATATTGCCTGTGTTCTTGGCTCTGGTAAAGCCCGCCTCAACCATGGCGAAGCCTGCCTGCATCCAGAATACCAGCGCGGCTCCGATCAGGAACCACACGGCAAACAGCTGTTCATTTGTCAGTTGGGTGACGAATTCTCTGATTGATTCATTCACCTTGATCACTCCTTAAAAAATAAATTACATATATTCAAACCTGCCGTATGGGCGGGATTATTGTAATTATTCAGCTTAATTATCCCTTATGGTTTTACGACAAACGGCGCGTTCCCCCCGAAGGAAAAACGCGCCGTTGCGTAAGATATGAAAGAATATGGGATAATAGCTTGTTCCGCAATACCGCATATTTCTCATGTGCGGTATTTTATTATTCGACGGTGACGGATTTCGCGAGGTTTCTCGGCTTGTCAACGTCGTTGCCCTTATTGACCGAGGTGTAGTACGCGAGCAGCTGCATCGGAACTGTCGCAACCATCGGCATGAGCATTTCGCTTATGCGCGGCACACGGATCAGATAATCCGCAGCCTCGCGGTCAATATCGGCCTGTTCGTCACAGATGACGATGGTCATAGCGCCGCGCGCCTTGACCTCTTTAATATTGGAAACCGTCTTTTCGAGCAGAGTGTTCTGCGTAGCGACGGCGATAACAGGCATACCGTCCGTGATCAGCGAGATCGTACCGTGCTTGAGCTCGCCTGCCGCGTAGCTCTCGGAGTGAATGTAGGATATCTCCTTGAGCTTGAGCGAGCCTTCCATCGAGAGCGCGTAGTCAAGTCCGCGTCCGATGTACAAAAGGCTGTCTGCGGTAAT
>CAZHCX010000196.1:0-1337 GCA_964531445.1 uncultured Clostridium sp.
ATTTTTTTCTAATATATTTTCAATTAAATTATTTAACTTTATTTCTCCATCTAAATTACTATTTAAAATAATAAAAATATTATTAATTATTTTTTTATTTTTTATTTTATTATTATTTATTTTATTATTATAATTTATTATTTTATTATTTTCTAAAAAATAATTTTTACTTTCTAAAATTTCTATTATTCCTTCTTTGTATTGAATATCTCTTCCTATTATTTCTAAATTTTTTTCTTTTTTTAATTCTTCATTTAATTTTGGATTATTTATTGCTGTTATTATTTTTATCAATATTATTTTCTCCTTCAATTAATTTTCTTTCTTTTTCTGATGATTGAATTTTTGTTAGTATGTGATCATCACCAACAAACATTAGGCATTCGCCTCTTTTAAGAGATTTTATTTCTACTTTTTCTTTCTCAGATAAATTTGCAAATTGTTCTAATATTTTTATATTTTCTTCTTCTAATGCGAAAAATGTTTTTATACTCGAATTATTCAAAATACTTTTTCCATATGTACCATTATCTAAACTAAAAATATCAGAAATATCTTGTGTAATTGCAACTCCACTTCCTCCATATTTTCTTATTGTTTTAAATATTTTATAAATAAAACTTGCTACATTTTTATTTGATGTTACTCCTATTAATCTCCAAATTTCATCTAAATAAATTGCTTTTTTTTCATTTCTATTTTCTTTAATTTTATCCCAAAAAATATCTGTAAATAAATACATTCCATATTTTAAATTTTCTTCTCCTAAATCATAAATATCTGCAACTATTAATTCATTATTTAATTTTATATTTGTATAATTATTAAAAAATTTCATTGAACCTTTTACAAATGGAATTAATTTTATTTTAAATTTTTTTGTTTTTTCATCTTCTCCTAATAAATTATAAAAATCTTCTAATATTGGCATTTGTTTTTCGTTTTTAAATTTTTTATTTTTATTATATAAACTTTTATCATCAAATGTAATATTTTTTAATTTATATAATTTAATTATTTTTTCTTCTAATATTGCTTTTTCTTCTTCATTTATTTCTCCAAATATTAAATTAAAAAATCCAATTAATTTACTTATTTTTGTTGCTAAATACCCACTTTCTCCATCTTCTATACTTTCTTTTCTGATATCAAAAACATTTATATATGTATTTGAAGTTGGTCCTAATTTTATTTGAATTCCTTTTAATTTTTTACAAATTATATTATATTCTCTATCTGGATCAATAATATATTGTTTTATTCCTAATAACTTATATCTTAAAATTAATAATTTTGTATAAAATGATTTTCCTGCACCACTTGTTCCAAAAATGCAT
>CAZHCX010000197.1:0-1329 GCA_964531445.1 uncultured Clostridium sp.
CTTTTATTAATAATATTATTTTTATTTAATTTTATACATATTAAGATTGTTTTATTTATTAAAATTATTCTACTCTTTACTTAAGAAAGAGGAGTTATTAGCTCCTCTAAAATTCTTCATTTAATCAATTTTTTTAATACTTTTAATTGAAACCTCGTATGCAATTTTATCGGCTCCATTTTTTTCATAATTACGGCTTTGAATTCTGCCAATAATTTCGATGCAATTTCCAGTGTTTAAATATTTAGCAGAATATTTTGCATCTTTATTCCATACTATACAAGGAATATAATCCTTTACACCATTTTTTCTTTCTACAGAAAGTAAAATATCTGCAATACATCTTTTAGAAAGTGGTGTATATCTAAAATTTATTGATCTACAAATAGTTCCTTTTAGATAAAGAATATCTGTATTAAGCATTAAATCTGTATCAAGATTACTGTTGAAAATTTCAAGCTTATCAATAAGTAAATTTAAAAACAAATGCATTTTTCCATTAGAATCTGTGGTGTTGTATGACCTAAATTCTCCTGTTACATTAACACTTTTTCCTTTTAAACATTCATAATTCCCTACCTGCTTTAATATTGTTTCTTCAATTACAACAGGTATAAAATCTTTTGTTCCACTAAATCTTTCAACAATGATTCTTGATTTAAAAAAATTCTTTTTTTTACGACTATGGCTAAATACAAATTCATCCTCAAGAATTCCAACTACTGATGCACTATTTTTTGCTCCGTTTTTAATCCGCTCTAAAAAATTGTTATCTGACATTTTTATGTCCTCCTTGTGTATTTATTTGTTTATAATGTTATAATAATGAAGAACTTTTAAATTGTTTACATATTAAATTAATATGTTGTAAATTAAGAAAAAATTTCTTTATTTATTAATATAAACAATACACATATTATAGCACTTATATCATATTTTGTAAAGTTGCGTGAAATTTTTCACTTAAAATTTCATTTAGTGTTTATATAAGTTAGTTTTGTTGTACAATAATTACATTATCAAATTTCATTATTAACGGAACTAAAGAATGTTCTGCCTTTCTTTTATCTTTTCCAATAATTTTTATTTTATTATCATCATCATAAGTTGACATATCCATATTTGTAATCTCAACACTTCTTTTTATTAATAAATTTTCAATTGCAGAAATTGTTTCATCATTTTGCTCATTCAAAGTTATTTCAAGTTCAACCATATTATAGTGTTCTACTCTATCAGAAATTAAATGTGAATAAGATAAAATAATATATACTAATGCTGTTGCAATTATTGCACACAAATAATACCCGGCACCTACACATAACCCAA
>CAZHCX010000198.1:0-1300 GCA_964531445.1 uncultured Clostridium sp.
TATCTTTAACCATTGGCTGATAATGAACAACAGGATAATATAAATCAAATGAAAACGAATTATCTTCACCTGCTGCTTCAATTATTTTTTCATATGTGGAACAATTTGGATTTTTTTCATCATAGGTGATTCCATTTTTGCAACTATATAAATCAAATTTAACATTACCTAATGCAATTTTATGATTATCTTTATCAACTTTATAAACTTTTAAATCTCCTTCTTTGTGTTTATTTGTAATATTTTTTTCAGTTGTTTTGTCATAATATACTGTAGTTTCAAAAGGTGTATTATTTAAAATATATTTTTCATTTGTTGCAATTTCTTTTAGTACATATGTATCTTGATATAGGTTAGAAAAAGATGCTTCACCATTAGCATTTGTAGTTGCGTTTCCAATTACTTCACCATTTCTTTTTTGTAGTTCAAAAGTTACTCCTGCAATAGGTTGTTTTGTATCAACATCTGATTTTACAACTTTTACTTTTCCTGTATTAGTTTTTACATTTAATGTAGCAACTCCTGCAACATCTCCGAATGGGTCAAATGTAAGCATATAATCTTGTGTACCTGAAATAGTAGTTTTTCCATAAAATACAGGATAATTTTTGCATTTAGCTTGTAGTGCCACTGTAACATTTAAATCAGCAGTTATCTGTGTTTTGGGTATTCTAACCTTAAAATGTTCAATTCCGTTAAAGTTACTTTGTTCATCATTATTCATATTCGTAATTTGGCTTCCATCGGGTAGTCCAGCAGTAGAAAAAATTGAATAATTTGATGTTTCAACAGGACTATTTATATAGTATTCTTGTGAGTAGTAGTTACCATCTTCATAAAAAGTACCAATTTTATTAGCAGTAATTTGAGTATTACTTGGAGTTTGACTACCATATCTACCAATATTTACTAAATTTATTATTGCATTTTTTATAGCTTCCCCTCTTGCATCTCCACCACGATAATATGTAGTAGGATCTGTTCCATAAATTATACAATATACACTTTGTTTAGTAGCAACAAAGGCATCATACTTATTTTCTAATCCCATTGACTGTGGACTTTGATATGGATAACCATTTATTGCAATTCTCCATAATCTAACATCTTGCATAACTTGATCCACATTTACTTGATAATAATCTCCTGCTGCCGATGTTCCAACTCCAGGAATATCTCTTTGTAGACAATAAGCAGGATATTGTTTACCATTTATTTCGTGAAAAGCAAATGTTGTAATAATATATGACCAAGAGCCTTGTTTTGTATCATAAAATTGCAAATGATAACCACAGTCACC
>CAZHCX010000199.1:0-1297 GCA_964531445.1 uncultured Clostridium sp.
GCTCTTGTCAGAGATCGCCAATGCAATATAATCACCGATCATATCTTCTAATCCGTCACGATCATTTCCCGTTCCAGACAATCTCTCGGAAAGAGCCTCATCTTTTGTCAGCAAAACAAAGGAATCTCCAAAATACTTGTTGAAAATCTTCGGAAAGGTTTCCTTGTATTCATCTTTCACAAAGAGGTTCAGTGTGCGCGGCTCAAAGGAAGGCGGACGAACAAGACAGCGCATGATTTCAGGATAATCAAGCAAGCAAAAATTTTCGCTGTCTATGTGACCATGATCCGCAGTAATCAGAAACAAAGTATCAGATAATCCCGATACTGTTTTTTCTACCATTTTTTCAAGCATTGTCACGGTCCTGTGTGTTTCCGGACTTCCCGTTCCCGTCATATGCATGGTGCTGTCCGGTTCATTCCAATAGGCATAAATGAACTTTCTGCCCGGTTCATGACACAGCTTCTCCACACGATGTAAGATCGCGTCCGCGCTTTGAGGATACGGCGGCATGAATGGCATAGCGGCATAGGCGCTGCCCCCTGACTCGTTTATGATCTCGACGATATTTTTGTACGGCGTGTATTGAAAGCCGACATTGTACGCCGCTGCGGGTAATGCTTCCTCCAACGAATCCTCCGCCCACCTCTTTTTTCCATCTGTGTCAGCGGCAGACGGAACATCGTTTTCTTTTTCCTTTAGCTGTTCTGTGTTCGTAAAATCGGTCACGATTTTATTGATCTGCTGATAGTAGACGTCCCATCCCAGCCATCCGTGTTCATTCGGATATAATCCGCTGAGAATCGAAGTCGTCGCGGCGACCGTTGTAGGCGGATATACTGAATCAAGCGCGCCTGCCATATGGCTTCTGAAAAACCCGTTCTCTTCAAGATGCCTCTCAACGATGGATGTTCCCAGCGCATCCAGAATAAGTAGCACCACATTTTGATACTCCCCTTCAAGATACTTATCCGCAAGGGGAAGTGTCCCGGCTGTTGTTCGTGCGCCGAATTTCTTCAATATGGAATTGGATAGGTTCACAAGACAGTTGTTATAGTCCGGCAGAGCGGACTGTATATTTCTGCTCATATCTGATGATCTGCCTCCTTTAATATGCTGCTTCCCCAAATAAGGGTTCATCTCATTATTATTTATTCTTTATTCATTATTCTTTCTTCTTTGAGCCATGCGTCAGCATGGCGTTTCTGGTGGAGATGAGGGGAGTCGAACCCCTGTCCGAAAATAATTCGTCCTGATTTTCTCCGAGCGCAGTCGCTGTTTTTAACTTCCCTTACCG
>CAZHCX010000200.1:0-1287 GCA_964531445.1 uncultured Clostridium sp.
ATTCAAAAATTTGGTTATTATATAGAAAATGAATACAAAGGAAATAAAATTTTAACAAGATATTTTTAATAATGAAAGAAGGTGGACAATTGGCAAATAGGATAAGTAAAAAAAATATTAATTTTAGATACAATAGTATGACAATTATTACATATTTTTTAGGAATACTTTTGATTGTACAGTTGTTTAATCTTCAAATTTTGCATGGAGAAAAATATAGACAAGAATCTAATACAAGGTTAACAAGAGAAAGTGTTTTAGAAGCAGCAAGAGGCGAAATATTAGATAGATCTGGTAATGTTTTAGTAAATTCTAATCAAAAATTTAAATTAGAGTTATATAAAAGTAAAGTTGATTCTAATAAATTAAATGAAACAATTTTAAACATAATTAAAGTTTTGGAAAAATATAATATTAATTATACAGATTCGTTTCCAATAAAGATTGATCCGTTTGATTATACAATAGTAGACACAAATTTGAGTAATTGGAAGAAAAATAATGGTTTAGAAGAAAATACATCTGCTAAAGATGCATTTTATGTATTTAAGAAAAAATACAAAATTGAAAATGATAATATTGAAGAAACAAGAAAAATAATTTCAATTAGATATGCAATCACTAGAGAAGGATATAGTAGTACAAAAGCTTTAACTATAGCAAAAGATATTCCAAGAGAGGCTGTTGCAGAGTTTAGTGAAAATAGTGAGGAGTTTCCCGGAATAAATATTTCTGTACAACCAATAAGACAATATACACAAGGTAATTTAGCTTCACATATACTGGGATATGCCTCAAAAATTGGAGATGCTGAATACAAGCAAAAGAAGGATGTTTACGACCAGAATGATATTATTGGAAAGACTGGAATAGAAGCATTGTTTGAAGAATATTTAAGAGGTAAAAAAGGCATAAAACAAATTGACATGGCGGTAGATGGAACCATAACAGCAGAAATTACGGAAGAAGAAGCAATTGCAGGCTCAGATATTGTTTTAACAATTGATTCAAAACTACAAAAAATAACAGAACAAGCTTTAAAAGATAATATTGAAAAAATACGAACAGGTGGATTTGGTAAAGTTTATGATGCAAAAGGTGGTTCGGCGGTAGTAATGAATGTAAAAACAGGAGAGGTTTTAGCAATGGCTAGCTATCCAGATTATAATCCACAATCATTTGTAAATGGAATAAGTAATGAAGAGTGGAAAAATTATTCGGAATATAATTCACATCCATTACTAAATAAAACAATGCAAAGTGCGTATGAACCCGGTTCTATATATA
>CAZHCX010000201.1:0-1276 GCA_964531445.1 uncultured Clostridium sp.
GAACAGAATATTTTTGTTTTTGTTGAAAGTTCAGCATGAACTTCAAGTCCTATTACAACTTCATAATCACTTCTTGACATTATTTGGCACCTCCTTTAAATTCTGGTTTATAATTTTCTCTAAATTTTAATTTTTGTTCCATTGCATACGCAGCGTGTAATATTTTTTCTTCTTGGAATCTATTTCCTATTAACTGCATTCCAACTGGCATACCTTCTTTATTAACTCCAACTGGTATTGAAATTCCTGGAAGTCCTGCAATATTTACTGAAACAGTACATATATCAGCTAAATACATTTCTAATGGATTATTTGATTTTGAGCCAATATCGAACGCTGCTGTTGGAGCTGTTGGTGTTAGTATTACATCATATTTTTCAAATGCTTTGTTAAATTCATTCATAACAAGTGTTCTTACTTGTTGAGCTTTCTTGTAATATGCATCATAATATCCTGATGATAACACATAAGTTCCTAATATAATTCTTCTCTTAACTTCTTCTCCAAAACCTTCACTTCTAGATTTTTTATAAATTTCTGTCAAATTTGAAAATTCTGGTGTTCTGTATCCATAACGAATACCATCAAATCTACCTAAATTTGAACTTGCTTCTGCACAGGCAATTATATAATATGTTGCTAAAGAATATTGAGCAATATCTAATGAAAATTCTTCAATTTCAGCTCCCATATTTTTATATTCTTCAATTATTTTTTCTAATCTTTCTTTAACTTCTTCATTAATTCCTTCTGCAAAAAATTCTCTAGGAACACCAATTTTTAAGCCTTTAACATCATTGTTTAAACATCTAGTATAATCCTTCTTTTCAACCTCGGCAGATGTTGAATCTTTTTCATCATGTCCAGCAATAATATTTAATAACATTGCACTATCTCTTACATCTTTTGTAATTGGCCCTATTTGGTCAAGTGATGATGCAAATGCTACTAATCCATATCTTGAAACAAGCCCATAAGTTGGTTTTAAGCCAACAACACCGCAAAACGAAGCAGGTTGTCTAATAGATCCACCAGTATCTGAGCCTAAAGCCCATGGTACTAAGTTTGCAGCTACGGCAGCAGCAGATCCACCTGAAGAACCACCTGGAACTTTATTTAAATCCCATGGATTTCTAGTTTTCTTAAAATAAGAATATTCTGTAGAACCACCCATAGCAAATTCATCCATATTTAATTTTCCTAAATCAATCATATTTTCTTTATTTAATTTTTCAACAACTGTTGCATCATAAGGTGCAATAAAATTTTCTAACAT
>CAZHCX010000202.1:0-1276 GCA_964531445.1 uncultured Clostridium sp.
TAATTTTAAAAGAAATAATGGTATTACTTTGGTTGCGTTAGTTATAACCATTATAATCTTATTAATACTTGCAGGAATAACAATAGCAAGTTTAACACAAACAGGATTGTTTGCAGCAGCAGAAGATGCAAAATCAAAAACTGAAGAAAAAACAGAAGAAGAAAATGCAACATTACAAAATTATGCTTCAGAAATAGCAAGAATAACTGGACAAAGCACAAGTGGTTCAGGAACAGGAGAAGGAAGTGGAACAGGAAGCGGTTCTGGTTCTGGAAGTGGATCAGGTTCTGGAGCAGGAACTGGAACACCAGTAAGCGAATTGCAAATAGGTGACTATGTAGATTACGAGGTAACTTATACAGATGCATATACAGGATATGAATTCACATCAGCAAATGGCTGGAGAGTGTTAAACCCAAATGCAACAGATAAAGATGAAAATGCATTTGTAGATATAATATCAACAGGTGTGCCTGCAAAATTATATTATTATTATGATTCTGTAAAAAATGCTGATTGGGCAAAAGCAGCAGTAGCAGACAGAAGTGCGTATAAAGCAAAATTCTATGGATCAAGTTCAAATGACAATAATAATATGTATGCTGCAGCAGGAATGTATTATAATTTTGGAAGTATACCATTTACAGTAACAACAAGTCCAACTGCAAATAATGGAGGATATACTAAAATAAATGGAAAAATAGAAGCAATAACTGGATCAGAATTTGTAAAAGGAAATGCATCAGGAGTACATAATTTAACAATATCAGAACTAAATGCTGCAAGAAATATAACAACACAAGAAGATTTAACAAGTACAGCTACAACAGATGCAGCAACAGGACTATTTTATTTAACAGGTCTAGGTAAATATAGGTATGATTCAAATACATCAGCAGCAAACTATTGGTTGGCTTCTCCTCATTCTGGCACCACGAATTACTTGAGGTGTGTCGATAGTGATGGTAGTATTAACCGCGGCAGTGACACCACGCTTGGGGTGCGCCCCGTAGTTTCTATTCCAACATCTAATTTCAATCTACATAAAGTAACACCACAATAAGATGTTGAGAATTAAAAATAATAGAAAAAATTTTTTAAGAAGGAACAAGTGCTGAACAAGAAATCGAGCGGGCCTCGTGTCCGCTTGAATAATGCGCGAGGAAAAAAACATGAAAGTAATTGGAATGATAAAAAAGATTATAGAAATACATCCAGTAGATATCAAGTTGGTAAAAATAGGAACATTTTATGATGTATATAGTGATGGAAGCAA
>CAZHCX010000203.1:0-1275 GCA_964531445.1 uncultured Clostridium sp.
TTTGGAGACAACAGAGGATACTTTATGGAGACATACAGTAAAGCAGATTTTGAAGAAATAGGATTAAATTATGATTTTGTACAAGATAATCAATCAAAATCAAAAAAAGGTGTATTAAGAGGATTACATTTCCAAAAAGAAAACACACAAGCAAAACTTGTAAGATGTATAAAAGGAGAAGTATTTGACGTTGCAGTTGACTTAAGACCAGGAAGCAAAACTTATGGAAAATGGGAAGGTGTTATATTAACAGAAGAAAATAAAAAAATGTTTATGATACCAAAAGGATTTGCACATGGATTTTTAGTTCTATCAGAAGAAGCTGAATTTGCATATAAATGTGATGATATATATAATCATGAAGCAGAAGGCGGATTAAAATGGAATGACCCAGATGTTGCAGTTGAATGGCCAATGGGAGATTTAAAAGTAGAAGACTTGTTAACATCAGAAAAAGATGGAAAATGGCCATCACTAAAAGAATTAAAAGAAACGGATTTATTTGCAGGGATTTAGGGACGTTCCTTAAAATCCCTTCTAAAAGGGATTAGGGGACAGACCTTCTCTTGAAAATTAGATAAATTAATTAAAAAGAAATTTATTAAAAAATTATATAGATTTATAAGAAAATAAGTTTGACAAACAGGGATTTTAAGGAACGTCCCTCAATCCCTGTTTGAAAAAAGGAGAATATAAAATGAATAAAAATGTATTAGTAACAGGTGCTGCAGGATTTATAGGAGCAAACTTTGCAGAATATTTTGTAAACAAACATCCAGATTATAAGGTGATAGTTTTAGATAAATTAACATATGCTGGAAATTTAGATAATTTAAAGAAAGTAATGGATAAAATAACATTTGTACAAGGTGATATTTGTGATTTTGATTTTGTATTAGATTTATTTAAAAAATATGATATCAATGGTGTAATTCACTTTGCAGCTGAATCACACGTTGATAACAGTATTAAAAATCCATTTGTATTTACACATACAAACGTTATTGGAACACATACTTTATTAGAAGCAGCTAAACAAGTTTGGGGAGAAGGTAGTGAAAATAAATTTGTTCACATTTCTACAGATGAAGTTTATGGTTCACTAAAAGAAGATGGATACTTTACTGAAACATCTCCAATTAAGCCAAGTAGTCCATATTCAGCTTCTAAAGCAAGTTCTGATTTAATAGCACTTGCGTACAAAGAAACATTTAAAATGAATGTAAATGTAACAAATTGTTCAAATAACTATGGACCATATCAACATAATGAAAA
>CAZHCX010000204.1:0-1266 GCA_964531445.1 uncultured Clostridium sp.
ATAGTGTATTAATACCTGTACAATGCGAATATTATGCACTTGAAGGATTAGGACAACTTATAAATACTATTAATTTAGTTAAAAAACACTTAAATAAAGATATTGAAATAGAAGGAGCTCTTCTTACAATGTATGATGCAAGAACAAATTTATCTAATCAAGTTGTAAAAGAAGTAAAAAAATATTTTGATAATAAAGTTTATAAAACTGTAATACCAAGAAATGTAAGATTAAGTGAAGCTCCAAGTTATGGAATGCCTATAACAGAGTATGACCCAAGATCAAAAGGTGCAAAATCTTATGAAAAATTTACAAAAGAATTTCTAAAAATTAATGAAACTGAAAAAAAAGCAAAACACATGATGGATTAAAATTAATTAAAAACAATAGAAAAAGAAAGGAAAGTGATTTAAATGCCTAAAATGACAGGACTAGGAAAAGGCTTAGATGCTTTATTTGGGCCAGTTCCAGAAGAAGAAAAGCAACAAGAAAATGATGTACTAAAAAATTTAAAAATTACAGAAGTAGAACCAAACAGAAATCAGCCAAGAAAGAATTTTAATCAAGAAGCCTTGGAAGAATTAGCAGAATCTATAAAAGAATATGGATTAATTCAACCTATAATAGTAACACAAAAAGATGGATATTATAGTATAATTGCTGGAGAAAGAAGATGGAGAGCTTGTAAATTGGCAGGTTTAAAAGAAATTCCTGCAATTTTAAGAGAAGATGACGAAAAGAAAAATAATGAAATAGCCTTAATAGAAAACATTCAAAGGGAGGATTTAAATCCTTACGAAAAAGCATTAGGTATTAAAAATTTAATGGATTCTTATGGCTTTACACAAGAAGAAATTGCAAAAAAATTAGGAAAAGGTAGAAGTACAATTGCAAACTCAATTAGAATATTAAACCTTGATCCTAGAGTAATAGAACTTGCAAAACAGGGAAAATTATCTGAAGGACACTGCAAAGCTTTATTAGCTATAACAGACCCTGAAAAGCAATATATGACTGCAATGGACATGATTGAGAGAGGTACAACTGTAAGAGATATTGAACAACGTAATAAAAGAATAAATAAAAAACAATTATCAAAAGAAGAATTACAAAGAGTTCATGTTTTATATAAGGACATTGAAAATACTTTCCAAGGATTTTTTGGAACAAAAGTAAAATTAAATCCTGGTAAAAAAAGCGGTAAAATAGTAATAGAATATTCTTCAAATGATGATTTGGAAAGAATATTAAATTTAATGAAATAGG
>CAZHCX010000205.1:0-1261 GCA_964531445.1 uncultured Clostridium sp.
TTTTGTAACATTTTTATATTTTTTTAATATTATATACAAATTATTATTGGAGGTTTATTTTATGGATTATGAATTGATAATGAACGGAAATGTTAAAATAGGACAAAAAGCTCCAGAATTTGATACAATAACAACATTCCGGTCCAAAGTCTTTAAATGATTATAAAGGTAAATGGCTTGTGTTCTTTAGCCATCCTGGAGATTTTACACCAGTATGTACTACAGAGATGATTTCATTTGCAAGAGCGTATACATATTTTAAGCAGCTAAACACTGAGTTATTAGGTTTGAGTATAGATAGTAATCCATCTCATCTTGCGTGGGTGTATCAAATTTATCAACTTACAGGAATAAAGTTACCATTTCCTATTGTTGCTGATAGAAATGGCTCAATCTCAAGAAAGTATGGTATGATTTCAAATGATGTTAGTACAACTGAAACAGTAAGAAATGTTTTTATTATTGATAGCAATCAAATTGTTAGAGCAATTTTTGTTTATCCTTTGAATGTTGGCAGATTTATACCAGAAATTATAAGAACAGTTCAAGCTTTACAAATGGCTGATTGTAGTAAAGGTTCTACTGCTGCAAATTGGATGCCAGGTCAACCAGTTGTTGTTCCACCGCCAAAGACTTTTAATGAGTTACTTGAGCGTGAAAATAATATTAATCAAAATAAAAATGGTATTAATTGGTATTTAAGTTTTAAAGAACCTGATAAAAATTGTTTAAAAGAATAGCATTAATTTGCTATTCTTTTTAATAATCTAGAATATAAAATTTCAATTTACACATAATATTATTATAAAATCTTTCAACAATTTTATGGAGGTATATTATGGAAGGAAAACAAAAAATTTGTTGTACAGTTGAAAGCTGCCAATACAATGACCAAGATGACAAATGCTGTACACTTAAAAAAATTGAAGTAACACCGACACCGGATGTAAAAACTAAAGAATCTGATGAATCAATGTGTTCAAGTTACAAATGCTGCGATTAAAAATATTTAAAATTCAAAAAGCGACAGAAATTTTTAAATCTCTGTCGCTTTTTTTATTCAATTTCATCAATACAATCTTCAAATTGTGAATTATATAATTTTGCATAAAATCCATCTTTTTCTAACAATTCTTCATGATTTCCTTGTTCTACAATATCACCATGATCCATAACTAAAATTAAATCTGCATTTTTTATTGTTGATAATCTATGTGCAATTATAAAACTTGTTCTGCCTTTCATTAAATTATCCATAGCT
>CAZHCX010000206.1:0-1248 GCA_964531445.1 uncultured Clostridium sp.
GAGCCATAAATAGCAGATAAGAAATTATCTGTTATTTTTTATGTTTGCTAGATTTTATTTAAATTTTGTAATATAATATACAAATATAAAGGATGTGATTTTATTGAATAATAATAAAATAGGAATATTTGACTCAGGAATAGGTGGAGTAACAGTATTAAAAGAGATTTTAAAAATATTACCAAACGAAAATTACATATATTATAGTGATTCAAAAAATAATCCATATGGAGATAAAAATGATGAAGAAATTATAAAAATATGTGATGACATAGTAAATAAATTTATACAACAAAAATGTAAAGCAATTGTAATTGCATGTAACACTGCAAGTGCAAAAGCAGTTAAATATTTAAGAGAAAAATATAAAGAAGAAATTATAATTGCAATAGAACCTGCCTATAAAATGGTACATGATTTTGCTTATGACAAATGTACATTAGTAATGGCAACTAAGGGGACAATAGAAAGTGAAAAATTTCACGCATTATACCATAAATATGATAATCATAAAACTTATTTAATGGCATGTCCAGGCCTTGCTGATATAATTGAAGAAGGAAATACAGATAAAATAAAAGAATATTTAGATAGTAATCTTGGTGAATATAAAGGAAAAGTAAAAAATGTTGTATTAGGATGTACGCATTATCCTTTAATACAAAAAGAAATTAAAGCTATTTTAGGTAATGTTACATTTTTTAATGGTGCACCCAATTTAGCAAGGCATCTTAATGATGTTCTAAAAGAAAATGATTTATTAACTAATTCGATAGATTTAGGTAATATCCAATTTATAGACACTAGCAATTCTGAATTTAAGTCAGAAAGATTTTATAAATACTTAAAAATCACTTGACAGTTTACAATAATCAAGATAAAATATAATAGGTAAGAAAAAAATATATTTGAGATAGAATTATATATATTTGATTCGTACATTGAAAATTTAATAAGAAAGAGGTGTAGATTCATGAATATAGGAATCTTAATCGCCGCTGTCTTAATCTCACTAGCTATAGGAGTACTATTAGGAATAGCATATAGAAAAAAAGTTGCTGAATCTAAGATAAATAGTGCTGAAGAAGAATCTAAAAAAATAGTTAATATGGCAAAAATTGAAGCAGAAAATTTAAAGAAAGCAAAAATAATTGAAGCCAAAGAAGAAATTGTAAACAGTAGAAATGAATTAGATCAAGAGATTAAAGAAAGAAGAGGCGAAGTACAAAGACAAGAAACAAGACTTAT
>CAZHCX010000207.1:0-1226 GCA_964531445.1 uncultured Clostridium sp.
GTCAAAGGTGCCAAAAAGTAATGCAAAATATGGGATATAAAAATGTTTATAATTTGTATGAAGGAATTATAATTTAATAATACAAGAATTTGGAATAATAGTGAATTATAAAATTAAAGAAGATGGTGCAGAGCACCATCTATTTTTGAACATATGGATTTTGTGTTGAAGCATAAATGATTTTATCATCAGAAGTAAAAAAGTCTTCTGGTGCTAAACTTTTAAGTGTTAGTTTTAATGTTTCACCTTTTTTTATTTCTAGATTTCTGAAAATGTTAGTAGAATTATAGGCTTTTCCCTGTGTTGATACCCATAAGTCAAAATTACAGTCAATATTGCTATTTACTATTATTTCTTTTTCTGAATATTTAACTATAAGATTTTCGTTATAAAATTTTTCTAAATTTTCTATATCTAATTCAGAATTTTCATAAACAAAAGGCGAGATAAAACTTAAATCTATTATGCTTGCTTTGTTTGAAAAAAAGTCAGGTTTTAAATCATTTATCGTAAATGTTAATGTTTCCTCTTTTTTTATAAAAAATGGACCATATAATTGTGATGATAAATGTTCTCCATCAATAATTGAAATTGGTAAACAAAAGTAACAATCCTCATAACTGTATACTTGGACTTCATCTTTTGAATATTTTGAAATTACATTTGAATTAATGTAAACTCTACTTAAATATTCGGAAAGATCTTTTGTTGTTTCTGTTTCACTTTCACTTTTTTCTTTTTTGTGTTGTCCACATGCTACGAGTGTTATGCAAATAAGCATAACGAAAATTAAAGTTAACCGTATTTTTTTCATGTTTTGACCTCCTATAGTTGAACGGTTTATAGTTTGTGCTTTTTAAACACAGCTTTTCTATTATAAATAAATTAGGGACGGAAGTCAAGAGAAATTCTTTTGAAATTTTTGTTTGATAGTCTGTAACGGTTACAGTTAAGTAAATATACTTATTGTAAAAATGAAAGTTTTATATATATTTTTTAGATTTCCGTTCTTCAAGGCGTTTTAGATACTGAAAATTCTAATTAATGTTACACACTCTAAATATAAATATTAATAAGTTTGTAAGGTCGAACTCAATCTTTCAAAATATATATTAAACTTTCATAAATTAATTTTTTTGTTACTTAACTGTAACCTGTAACGATTGATAGTGCACTATTTTTCTTTTACTCACAAGTAGCTTGTTATTTAAAAAAACTTATGGTAA
>CAZHCX010000208.1:0-1221 GCA_964531445.1 uncultured Clostridium sp.
CCATTTCTCTTTCACCTTGTAATACGTGAACTTCTACTGATGTTTGACCATCTGCAGCTGTTGAGAATATTTGTGATTTTTTAGTTGGTATTGTTGTATTTCTTTCAATTAATTTTGTAAATACTCCACCATAAGTTTCAATCCCTAATGATAATGGTGTTACATCAAGTAATACTAAGTCTTTAACATCTCCTGATAATACACCACCTTGAATTGATGCACCAATTGCAACACATTCGTCTGGATTTATTCCTTTATCTGGTTCTTTACCAGTAATTCTTTTTACAACTTCTTGTACAGCTGGAACTCTTGTAGATCCACCAACTAATAATACTTTGTGGATGTCGTTTGATGTTAATCCTGCATCTTTTAATGCTTGGTTAACAGGCCCTGCTGTTGCTTCTACTAAGTCATGAATTAATTCTTCAAATTTTGATCTTGTTAATGTTACATCTAAGTGTTTTGGTCCTGTTGCATCTGCTGTAATAAATGGTAAGTTGATTTGTGTTTGTTGAACACCTGATAATTCGATTTTTGCTTTTTCTGCTGCTTCTTTTAATCTTTGCATTGCCATTTTATCTGCTTTTAAGTCAATTCCATTTGATTTTTTGAATTCATCTACTAAGTAATTGATTATTGCATTATCAAAGTCATCTCCACCTAAGTGTGTATTACCACTTGTTGATAAAACTTCGAATACTCCATCACCTATATCAAGTATAGAAACGTCGAATGTTCCTCCACCTAAATCATAGATTAATATTTTTTGATCTTGTTCTTTATCCATACCATAAGCTAAAGCTGCAGCTGTAGGTTCGTTGATTATTCTTAATACTTCAAGTCCTGCTATTTTACCAGCATCTTTTGTTGCTTGTCTTTGGCTATCATTAAAGTATGCAGGTACTGTGATAACTGCTTGAGTTACTTTTTGTCCTAAATAATTTTCAGCATCTGCTTTTAATTTTTGTAAAATCATTGCAGAAATTTCTTGTGGTGTAAAGCTATCACCTTCGATTTTTACTTTATCTGCTGTTCCCATTTTTCTTTTTATTGAGATAACTGTGTTATCTGGATTTGTAACAGCTTGACGTTTAGCTATTTGTCCAACTAATCTTTCTCCATTTTTGTTGAATGCTACAACTGATGGAGTTGTTCTATTACCTTCTGCGTTTGGTATTACAACTGGTTCTCCTCCTTCCATAACTGCTACACATGAGTTTG
>CAZHCX010000209.1:0-1215 GCA_964531445.1 uncultured Clostridium sp.
GGGCGGCAATAGTGATATCGCCCTTGCACACTTTATAAAGGAATATAGCAAGGTAGAAGAAATTTGCTTTTGCGTGGATAATGACAGAGGCGGCGAAAAGGCGATAGAAGCCTACGCGCAGAAATACAGGGATATGGGTTACACTGTGACCCGCGAGGTTCCAAAGCTAAAGGATTTCAATGAGGATTTGGTCAATCTGATTCGACCGCACCCTAATATATTGAGGAGGTGAGTATATGAAACGCCGTCAAAACGACCTGTTCAAGCTGCCAAACAGCATTTTTACCGCACCTTTGAACGCAACGCAGTTGAAGGTGTTAGCCGCGTTCTACAGTCTGCGCAGCCGTACTATCCGCAACGGAAAGAAGTACGTCAAGATAAGCCAGAAGTCCCTGAAAAAGATGTGCGGTATAAAGTCAACGCGGACGATCAGCGACGCAGCGAACGCTCTGTGCAGGCTCGGCTACATAGAACGCATTGACCGTTATTATGACGATTACAAGCGACTCGGCACCTTCGTATACACTATTCCCGTCGTATCAGGGCGGGATTTTTTCTTTGTCAGCCGCCGTTTCTTCAAATATATGCTGACATCTGCACAGACGAGAATGTATCTGTTCTTCTGCAAGTGCGCCGACAGTACAACAAAATGGTTCTGGAACAGCTATAACGACATTTGCGCCGCGCTCCGTCTGAAGCGCTCTGCGGTGATTCAGACCGTCAAGGAGTTGTGCAGCATAGGCTTGATAAAGAAACGCTCTGTAAGAAAAAAAGACGGCAGCCAGTCGGACAACCACTACAAGGTTGTCACGCTCAAGCTGCCGAGAATCAGAATAGGGCAGAAAAAAGGAAGAAGCCGTCTTGCACACAGCTTCTTCCAATTAAGTAAATTCGTAAAACCGTTTTACATTACAATCTTAAATCAAAAACCCCAAATTGTCAAGTTTATTTGCTATATTTCTTTTCCAATCATACCGCACTTTTTAAGCCCGCCGTTGATGTTGACAAGATTTACAGAAAGACATTTCAAAAGGCGGGAGAAAGCGCCCACCGGCGCACGGGGTAGTCCAAAAATATTCAGCTCATTGTATAGTACCCACTTATATTCCAACAGAAAGAAAAAAAAGAAAATATCTTTACTTAAAGTATAGATGTAACTTATGGCGGCGAGTTTTTGGGATAAACACACACGGTTGCGATTCAACTCGCCGCATA
>CAZHCX010000210.1:0-1196 GCA_964531445.1 uncultured Clostridium sp.
ATTCCATATTTTATATCTTTATAATTATCACTATTAATCAAATTATTTAACGATGCTGCCCTATTATCATTTGCTTTAACTTCAACAGGTATTAATGAATCTTTATCTCTAATAAAGAAATCCATTTCTATTGTTCCCTTTTCATTTTTATAGAAATACAATTTATATCCAGCTTTTACTAACATATCGCCAACAACATTTTCATAAATTGCACCTTTATAAGTGTTGAAATTTTCATTCTTTCTTAAATCGTCTTGAGCTTCTTCATCAAGAGAACCTATTAAAATTCCTGTATCTGAAAAATACAATCTATAATTATCTGGATTATAATTGCCACCTAGTGGAAGTTCTGGTAGCTCCATGCAATATGATATATTTATTATACCTGCATTATCTAGCCATTCAACTGTGCCAACATATTCTCTACTTCTAGCACCGTTTTCAACTTTAGAAATTTGAAATTTCTTGTTTTCATTTGCAAGAAATGCTGGAATTTTTCTATATACACTTAATATTTTTCCTTGATCTAATCCATGTGCATATTTTGTAATGTCTTCTTCATAATCTAATAATATTTGCTTTTGCATTCCTAATATTCCACTATAATTTTTTTGAGTAACAAATCTATTTACAATTGCAGGCATTCCACCAACTACCATATATTCTTTAAAATTAGACATCATAACATCATATTGGGTAGTACTTAATGGTTTAGTCTCTAACATACATTTATAAATATCTTCAATTTGTTCCTCTTTATATCCTTTTGCCCATAGAAATTCTTCAAAGTCCATTGAATACATATTATAATCAATTTTATTTCCTACACTATTTGATTCTATTTCTTGATAGTTAATTCCCATTAATGAACCTGAACATATTACATCAAATCTTCCATCTTGATTAAATGATTTTAGTGATGTTGCACAGTTAGGACAGGCTTGAAGCTCATCAAAGAAAATTAAAGTTTCATTTGGTATAAATTTGAAATCTGGGTTTTTAAAAGATATGTTTTTTAATATAGTATCAACATCAAATCCATCATCAAATATATCTAAGTATTGCTTATCAAGTGCAAAGTTTATTTCTACTAAATATTTATAATTATTTTCAGCAAAATTTTTTATACTATCTGTCTTTCCAATCTGTCTTGCACCTTTTACAATCAATGGCATTTTATTCTTATCATTTTTCCA
>CAZHCX010000211.1:0-1181 GCA_964531445.1 uncultured Clostridium sp.
CATTCAGATTGGGAACATCTTTCTAATAATTACTTAAAAATATTACTTTTAGGACCATTAATAGAAGAAAAATATGGTTCAATAAATTTTCTAATTATGATTTTAATAACAGCATTTGTAGTTGCTATTGCGAATTTTATAAAAGGTCATGTTTGGCTTAAAGGAGCTAGTTGCATATCTTTTATGCTAACTGTTCTAAGTGCTTTTGTGAATATCACCGAAAATAAAATACCTATTACATTGATACTGATAATATTATTTTATATAATAGATGAAATAAAAAAACTAAAAAGAGACGATAATATAGCACACGATTCACACATAATTCGGTGGGATTTGTGGTGCAGTTTTTGGATTCTTATGTGTAAATCAATCTCTAATAGGTAATATTACAGAATGGTTTAATTATTATTTATATAGTTAAAATTTACTTGAAATTATGTTTTATATAATATATAATGAATATTATATAGATAGGAGAAAATAAATATGAAAAAAGAAAATATTGGATTAAAAATATTAAAAATATTAGGAACATATTTAGCAGGATGTTTATTATGGCTATTAATTTTTACAATATTTTTGCCAGCTGATGAAACAGGAGCAACATCAGAACCATTTCAAGGAGCAATAGGTTTTTTTGGTATAATTACTGCAACAGTAGTTCTTTTAATTGTTAATTATAATGCAATGCAACAAGCATATCAAAAAACCAAATCATCTTTTAGCAATATAAAAGTGTTTAAAGAAAAAAATGCAAGTCTTTTAGAAAAGGCAAATAAGGTTGCAGAAAAATATATGACACACGAAGAGAAAGTCCAAGTTGGAGTTGCAGACAAGCGTACAAAAAGACCAAGATTTATTCGTAATGCAGAACAATTCCAAGTAGAATTAGAAAACTATCCTGATTTAAAGGCTAATCAAAGCATAATGACTCTATTAGAACAAATAAGAGAAACCGAAAGTATTTATGCTCAATCAAAAGTCAATTATAATGCTTATGTAGAATACTATAATACACTTATACATAGTTTTCCAAATAGTATTTTTAGAAAGCTATTTAAATTTAATGATGTTGAATTTTATAATGACGAAGAAGAAAATGTAATTACAGATGAAGAATTGGGAATTTAATTATTGATAAATTATAAATGAAATGTAATTATAGAGGATTTAAAATA
>CAZHCX010000212.1:0-1164 GCA_964531445.1 uncultured Clostridium sp.
GAAACGAAGTCGGGCGGAATTTTCGTCCGTCCGACTTCATGGGTGAGTTGGTCAGTCCTTTTTGTCTTAGCCACTGGTCTCGCTGCACCCTGCATCCTGCCAAGGTCGGGCGGACACATGTGAACAACTCGCCAGTCTCTGCGCTGCGGTAGTCATATTGCACTGCCGTCCGCTTTGGTCGGGTGCTGACTGAAAATGTCTCATACTGCTCTTGCCCTTTCTGAGTGGTGCTTACTCCGTTCACGGTCATTTTCGTTGCCATAGTGCTGTGTATTTAATTGAGTTGATAAAGGTCGATGATGGTGTCCTCGTCATAGTGGAGGGAATGGGTCGGCGTATGCTTGCCGATAAACGGGAAATGTTCCCTTCTCTCACGATATACAAAGAGGAACTTGCCCAACAGGTCTATGTTCTCTCTTGAACCAAGGTGTACTGAGGTGTTGAAGTCCTCGGCTACTCCCCAAACATCGTTTGCCACTCATTCACGGCAAACGGCATCAAACAGTTTGAATGTCTCTTGCGACATTGTTCTTGTCTGTTCTTTTAGTGGTGGGAGTGCCGATTACTCCCACCTTGTTATTATTATGCGTGGTAGAAGTCGGCTTCAACTACCTCGGCTGCTATGCCAAATTCGGGATGGCTTGCAAAATAGGGCTGGTCAATGCCCGTCCAGTCCACCACATAGCCGTGGGGGAAGTTCGCTGCTATAAAGCCGTTCACCAACTCAATGTCAAGGTCGGTCAGTCCCGTCGTGTCACCATACTCCAACATGGAAATTGCAAAGGGCGGAATTTGGAATGTTCCTGCATGACTCATAATGTGCTCTCGTTAAAATTCAACAATCAGTAATCTGTTCTCGGCTATGCTGCCGTTGTAGGGGCAGACTTGTTTCACCCAAAGATGTCTGCTTCCCCATCCCCATAGGAGGTGTTTCTTGTACTGCTCCTTGAACGGAGTGAAATCCAGTGCCTGCTCTAACTCCCTGCGGGTCTTGGCAAGCGTCAGCAGGTTGAGGAAACGGACTATCACATCGTTAGTCTCGTTGTCCCACTGGTTGATAATGCTTTCAATCTTGATAGTCATAATCATCTGTCTTTAGTGGTGGGAGGTGCTGATGTCCTCACACCTTGGTTAAACTTATGCTGCTTTTCTCATTCTCTGTCG
>CAZHCX010000213.1:0-1155 GCA_964531445.1 uncultured Clostridium sp.
GCAAATCAGATAATACTTTCCCTCACGCGCCGCCATATGATAAGGATTGATGACATAATCACGCACCGTTCCGTCCGCTCTCCTGCGCTTGTGCGGCTTTTTATCGGAGCGGTATTCGGTGTAATGAAAGCGAACCTTTCTGCCTTTTGAAATTGCTTCGTCCAACAGCTCGATGTTATAAAACAACTGCCGGTTATCAGTCTTTTCAACAGGAGGTTTTACAATATAGCGGACGCGCGAATCAAAATAGATATTTGATAAGCCCTTTAGCTTCTTAACCAGTCTTTGACTTTGCTCGCTCGGAATATGCGTTGAGAACATTACGCTGTCAACCAACAGCCGCAGTTCGCTGTCCGTAAACTCGTGATTGAGGTAAAAATCGGTAAGGATATGGCTTTCTTCGAACTCACCGTTTCTGCCTTTAATCATTCTTAGTGAATCGCTGTATTCGATGTCATAGCCGAACTCAATCAAATCCATCAGGTTCCGCTTGACAGCTTTACGCTCGGTTTTCATCTGATACTCACGCTCTAAAATTTCGAGGATATCATTCTGACTGAGTCTGTGGTTTTCGTCAGTGTATTTGCGGAGAATATCCAGAATATTCATAATCAACAGCTTTTTCGGCGGCTTGGCATACATCACACTCACCTCGGATTAAAATAATTCGTCACCAAACGCTTTCAGAGTTTTAAAGTAGCACCACATATTCGGATCATAGGAATAATTATCAAATATTTCTGCGTCGTCCCCGGTATAGTGCCTGAGTATTGCGGCAGCTATACCTGATGAACGGGAAATGCCCGCATCACAATGAATTATCAACAGCTTATCTTTGTATTTCTCGGAGAATTCAACGATTCTTTCTGCATCTTTATCACATAAGAGGTCTTTTTCGGCAGCAATAATATCATTTACATCTAAGCTGTCTGGCTCATCGGCATCTACAAAAGACAGCTCTAATATATCAATGACTTGATTTTCTTCGCTCTTAAATACGCAATAATCGTATATATTGTAAGGGGTAGAAATTGAAATGATAGCGGACGGTTTGTCATGGCGTTTTTTACAGTATTGATATGCTTCCAAACGCGACATTACAATAACTTTGATTTTTTCATTAAGCAGTGGATGTGAACTAATGGTTTCCATATT
>CAZHCX010000214.1:0-843 GCA_964531445.1 uncultured Clostridium sp.
AAGTCCACATATTACATATCCATCTAAATTATCTAATTTTGACAAATAAGAATACATTTCAAAATTATCTAGGTTATTAGATTTATCTAATTGTTTTAGATATTCGTTTGTTTTTATAACACTAAAATCCGAAAAATTTTCTGAACTAGCATATATTTTTCCGTTATTCTCTATAGTTTTATCTCCATCTTCGATTGAAACATAATAGACATTTAAAGACTTAAATGTTACTCTAATATGATGGTCAGAATAATGAACACCTACCGCCTGAGCTGTTGGTATAAATAAATTTTTTAAATTAAATATTGTTTTATTTGTACTAGCTACCTCTATTGTATCATATGGCATACTTTCTTCTGATAATATTTCAACATTTGTAATGTTTGGATGTAATGATTTGTCATTTAATTCTGCTTTTATTCTATCAGGAACAATAATTTCCTTCTCAAAATAAACATTCATCTCTTTTGAATTTTTTATTGCTAATTTTAGTTCTTCAATTTCTGATAATTGTGTTTTAGTTTCTTCATCATCTGAGTTATCAGAATTATTTTCAACAATAGCATAATCTTTTTCTATAAATATTTTTCCAACATTTTCTTGAATTCCAATGTAATAACTCCTATCAGAATTAAATGTTACTTTAGCATATTTAGATTCGATTTTAACTGCCTGTATAGCAGCTGATGAAACAGGCATAAATAAATTACTTAAGTTCATTCTTTTATTACTACTAAGTTCTATAGATGTATATGGTTTTGCATCAGCTATTTCTAGACTTTTTATATTTGGATGTTTTTCTGAGTTTTTTAGTTCAATTTCTAATTCTTCATAATTAATAAA
>CAZHCX010000214.1:853-1150 GCA_964531445.1 uncultured Clostridium sp.
GTTAAAATTTCATTAAATGCTAATTTTAACTCTTCTTTCTCTTGCGCTATTTCTGTTTTCAATTTTGCATTTTTTGCACCACTAAATAATCCAGAATTTCTTAGTGATGAGATTGTTATTGCTGCTAATAATAATAGTAAAATAATTGTTATAACTAACGCTACTAGGGTTATACCCTTTGAATTTTTAAATTTCATTTTTTATTCCTCCTTTTTATCTTTTGTGTTTCCACATCAAATACTGTATCATAATAAAAAAAATATTGCAATACATTAAAATTAATTTTTATTTTTTGTG
>CAZHCX010000215.1:0-1141 GCA_964531445.1 uncultured Clostridium sp.
AAAACCTGCTGGGAAAAGCAATTTACGCTTGATTTTTCTTAGCAGGTTTTTATGCGCAAAAGCGGACCACCCCAGCGGGATTTGTCCAGTAGGGACTGAGAGGAAGACCTCTCAGACTGGAGGAATCCCAATATGACGAATGAACAGAAAGCCGTGATCCGCAGGCTCCGGCAACAGAATAACAGCTATGTCTCTATCGCAAATACGCTCGGTGTCTCCGTCAGCGCCGTCAAAGGCTACTGCCAGCGCAACGGTCTGACCGGCCTTCGCGCTGCAGCAGAGACCACACCGGATGATCCGTCCGTCTGCCTTGGCTGCGGGAAACCGATCACCCAGCGTGAGGGCATCAAGCGCGTCAAGTTCTGTTGTCCGTCATGCAGGCAGGCGTGGTGGAACTCCCACCCGGAGAAGGTCAACCGGAAAGCAATCTACTCCTTCACCTGTGCCTGCTGCGGGAAACCCTTCACCGCATACGGGAACCGAGGCCGGAAGTACTGCTCCCACGAGTGCTACATCACCGACCGGTTCAAGGGAGGTGAGGCATGATGGCACCGGAGCAGTTTGAGGCCGAGAAGAACTATCTGGCGGCTCGTGAGATCGCGGAGGGCTTCCTGAAAAAGGGCCTGCTGACCGAGGAGGAATTCACCAAAATTGACGCCTTCCTGACCGAGAAATTCTCCCCACAGATGGGCAAACTAATCGCGGCTACAGGCCAGAATTAACTTGCTATGTACCCCTTTTAGAGTGATATATGGTACGGGAAAGGAGGCGAAAAGCCGTGAAAACTGTAAAGAAAATCGAGGTCACGAGGCCGGTCCTGCCTACCCGAAAGAAGGTCGCTGCCTACGCTCGTGTATCGATGGAAACCGACCGGATGATGCATTCCATCTCCACACAGGTCAGCTACTACAACGAGCTCATCCAGAGCAACCCGGAGTGGGAATTCGCCGGTGTCTACGCAGACAACTTCATCTCCGGAACAGCCATCGACCGCAGGCCGGAATTCAAACGGCTGCTGGATGACTGCGAGGCCGGAAAGATCGACATCGTCCTCACCAAGTCAATCAGCCGATTCGCCAGAAACACAGTGGACCTGCTGGAAACCGTCCGGCACCTGAAGGAGCTGGGCATCGAGGTACAG
>CAZHCX010000216.1:0-1139 GCA_964531445.1 uncultured Clostridium sp.
CTTTTTTGTTTCAGGTTTATTCACAATATTTGCATTTGTTGTGGATAGTTTCTCTTGATTTTCAGCAGTTTGTGGAATTGTCTTAATAGAATTAAAATTATCTTTTTGTAAAATATCTAATACATAATTATTGAAAGTTTGACCAAAATAATTGTCTTGTTCTTCTTGTTTTAGAAATAAAGTATAGTTACCTTTAATTGAATTTCCTTGCATTTTTTGTAATTCAAAGTAATCCTTTAATCTGTCTATTGATTTTTGACCTGTAATTCTCATCAACCATATTCTATCATTGCAAATTGATGGTATTAAAAATTTAAGCCAGGCCATTCTGTTGCAAGCAGACTTTCCTTGTTCATTTCTTTGTCTGTATTGACAGCTCGAATCACATTTTATTTCTTGCCAACCATTTTTTACTTTTTGTCTTGCTGTATCAGAATTTGCATGACAAGAACATACTTCTCCAGACTGATTATATCTTACTTGTTTTATTGTTAAAGGGTTATCATCAAAGAATTGTATGTCTATACTTTTTTGACCTTTGTATTGATTGTCAAATTTTTTTAAATATCCTTCCATAAATGAATCTTGTATTTTTGCTATAAAGTAGCCTAACTCTACAACTTTTCTAGTACCTTTATTTGATACTGTTTGTTCTCCATGTTGTACCCTGCCAATAACAGGTAAATTAACATATCTTGTTTTTTCCATTTTTAATCTTCCTTTCTCTTATGCAGCAACTAATTCTTGCATACAATAATTATTTTCTTGTACCATTGTAGAATCAATAGTATAAATTGGATACATTGCTTGTTTTACAACACAAATTCCTAACTGTGCCTTTAATATGCCAAGTTTAAGTAATTGTGGAATTAGAGTAGGTTTGTATTTGCAATCAACAACAATTTCATTTTGTCTAAGCACTTTGTTATTTTGTTCTAGTGGAATATCTGCAAAGTGTTCGGTTTCGTTAGTTTCTGGATTAGTTCCAAATAAACTTAATTGTAGGTTTCCATTCACATATCTTGAACTATGAATAAAACAATTTCTAAATATTTTTTCGTATAATTCAAAATTAAAACCACTTCCCATAATGAAAAATCTCCTTTCAAATTTTTGTGTAAAAAGATTTTTTTATAAAT
>CAZHCX010000217.1:0-1126 GCA_964531445.1 uncultured Clostridium sp.
GACAGAGATTTCGGACGACGGAATATCCTTCGGGATAACCTTTTCCAACGCCGTGACGTTTACCTTGTATTTTTCGTCCTCATTGGCAGCAACCTGTGCGGTTTTCAGCTTTTCTCTGACGTTGCCCGATAAGTATTCATCGGCGGTGACGTATTCGCCCTCATAGGGCTTTAAGAAAATGCTGTCGCCGTTCAGCTCCGCGATCAGCTTTTCCTGTGAATCACCCGTGAGCTGAGACATATACGCAAGGTCAACTCTGCCGCGCTGTGACATGGAGATAATCAACGCTTCCTCGGCGCTTTCCGCAGAAGTGATTTCAATATGCGGCGCGATCGTCCGCGTAAAGAAAATGTCCGCTTTGGTGACAATCGGCTTTTCGGTGATCTCGTCGGTCGTGATGTTCTCCAGAGAGCAGAGAAGCGGATAGCTGTTGTCGCGCTTAAAAACGTTGTTCGCAAAGCTGTTGATACTGCCGTAATCGCGGTAAAACGAATCATAGACGGCGTTGAGCCGCTTGCGCAGGCTGTCTATCTTTTGGTCGTCATAGCCGTAGGCTTCGGTTTCGATCAGCTCACGCGTCACGTCGGTGAGCTTAACAAGCTCCTTAATGCGCTCCGCTTTCTTGCCGGTATAGGGAACCTCGGTCATCATACCGTTTTCTCGGTAGTAGATCGTTTCGCCCTTGACAAAGAAAGAATAGTTGCGCGCCGCTTCATCGGCGACAACGCTCGTTATTTCTTCCTCCGCTTCATCGGCGGCGGTGTATGGCACATAGGAGCCTTGAATGTACTGAATAGCGCGGTTCAGCTCGTCGCTTAGAGGTACATCCTCGTTTGGAACGCACAATGTCCATACCGCCAAACCGTGAGGATTTCAGCTCTAACTTGCCGCAAATCATTTCGGGGTGTGCGGAGAAGTAACTGTTGATTTCCCTTTCATCATCATATTTAACGGTATAACACCAATCGGGATATTCATGGAGAAGCTCCGTGCTTGTGCGCTTTTGCAGAAAGATAATGTCTGAGGATACGTCGGTGCCTGCGGCGGATTTGAAAGTATTGTTAGGCAGGCGGATCGCGCCGAGTAGATCGGCTTTTTCCGCAATCAGGTCCCTGACGCGCGGATT
>CAZHCX010000218.1:0-1118 GCA_964531445.1 uncultured Clostridium sp.
GCAGGGAGTTGCTGTTGGTGCTTTCACGGGTGTAACCCAACATTACGTCAAAATGGTTGCGGCCAAGGTCCTTGGTATAGGAAAGAATCTGGTCAATGTTCCAGGCATTGTAGTTGGAAGCGGAGGATTGACCGGAAGCATTCTTGCTATACTGGTCGGGATAGTCCATGTCGCTAACCTTTTCGGTATTGACACTCAGTTCAGGACGGTTGAATACATCGGTATAGGAGGCGTTTCTCTGGCCCTGGAAGGTAACTTTGTAACTCAAGCCCTTTAGGAAAGGAAAGTCTATCTGGGCATAAGCGACACCATTGAGGTTCATGCCTTTGGTCTTACGGTCAGTCCAGAGGTTGGAGTCATTTTCTCCTGCTCCCCAATAAGGGCTTGCCGTGCTTCCGTCAGGTTTGGAGTTGTACCAATCCTGATAGCCATCCTGCAATGCATACACGAAGGAGAGAGGTGTCATCCAGATTGCATTTTGAATTTTTGCGGTCTGGCCCCATTGGTTGGAGGCAAGGAAATTTCCTTTAACACCTACGGTGAGCCAGTCGGTGATGTTGAAGTCCACCTTCGCCATGGCGCCGGCTTTTTCATAGTCGTCGCCCTTGCGGATGCCCTGCTGACGGGTGTAGTCACCGGATACATAGTAGTTCACGCGCTCGGTGCGGCCGCTGACAGAAACGTCATATTTCTGGCCGATACCTTTGCGGGAAATCTCATCAATCCAGTTAACCCACTGGCCTTCAGTCCAGGCCAGATTCTCGCGTTCGCTGAGGAGGGCGGAAGCAGCCGCATTGAGGTCTGCATAATCATCCCAATTCTTGCCGACAAAGTTCTTGTCGCCGGCGGCTTGCTTGGAGTAGAAACGGTTCTGCAGGAAGGTTTCCTTGTCGGTGACCATCTTGGGCATGCGGCTCCAGTCAGACATGCTGATGCTGGCGTTCATGCTTACGATAGGAGCCTCAGAGGTGCCCTTCTTGGTCGTAATGATGATAACACCGTTCGCAGCACGGGAACCGTAAATGGCGGCGGCGGAAGCATCCTTCAACACGTCGATGCTCTGGATGTCGGCGGTGTTGATCGAGTTGATCGAACCATAGGACAGCACACCATCGATA
>CAZHCX010000219.1:0-1117 GCA_964531445.1 uncultured Clostridium sp.
GCCCATACGATTAGAGAGAATCCGAAGGGTTGTAACAATTTCTTCAAGAATAATCGCGTTCTTCACGGAATCGTTTTGTGTATAATCCGGTTCGGATTCGTAGATAAAAGAAATGAATTCAATCAGAGAATCTCTGCATTCCTCAACCATGCCCTTGACTTCGGAAATGCTGTGATCGGAGATATAGCGATTCTTATTTGCTACAGCCGCAATCTGATTGATGTTATTTCCGATACGCATGATTTGGTTAACCAATTCTCTGGAATCCTCGCAGATTACGATTCGCTTTTTGTTAAGCACAAAAGTAAAATACTCGCTGATTGAAAGATTCATCATCTTAGCGTGTTCGCTTAATCTTTTCTTTTCTGTTGGAGTCAGTGTGATATGTAAATGTTCAGTTTTACGTTCTTGTTCCATTTTCAACCTCAATAGTAGTGTAAATTTCTTTATTTTTTTCTGTTGGATTTAACCCCAAAAATCGCCTGCGATTTCGGGGTTGCGAGCATAGAATTTGTGTTCATACTATGAACAAAATTCGCTCGTTAGGGAAAAACCCTAAAACCCCGTTTTCGGAAAATCCGAAAGAAAAACCAATCACGTTGTTCAGCCGTAAAAGCGCGTTTTACAAAATCGGATCAAGCGAAGAATCCTCACCGTTTTTCGGGTTTTGCGAAATAGCGGCGTTCGGGAAAATTCTGTTGAAATCTTCAACGCTCGTAATTCCGCTTTCTTCAAGCGAACGGCAGATTTGAGCGAATTCATCATCTTTGATCGCTTTTTCCAACTTCTTTTTTTGCGCGTTCAGCCTCCTGATGTTCGCTCGCGCTCTGGCAATGATTTCATTCTCTTTTCCGATTTGCTCTATCAGCTTTTGCAGCTTTTCTTTTTTGTCAGCTACCATTTTCAACCTCCGTTTCCGTTACCAACGGTCAAAGAATTTGACGTTTTCGTATTGTAAAATAAAATTCTGCGTAGAGTGAAAATTGCCGGGGTCTGAGTTATAATAGTCCTCCGTACACATATAGAATAATCGGTGTTTGACCGCAAGCGCGTTCTCGTCAAAAATGAATTTTGCCGCGTCAACCGCGTTTTGCGATTTAGCGTTTGTATCTCCTAC
>CAZHCX010000220.1:0-1100 GCA_964531445.1 uncultured Clostridium sp.
TTTCTGCATTATTAATGTTTGTAATATTATTTATACCAGCATTAAGAAATATATTTAGCATACCAGTATTACCATCTGAAAATATTTTGGAATTAGTTTTATTGGTATTAGCACCAATTGTTATTGTTGAAATATTTAAGTTGTTTAGATTAAATACAAGTAAAGATGAGTAAATTAAAGATGGATTTATCCATCTTTTTTTGACATACAAAAACATAGTATGAATACAATAACAACAAGGAGGAACAAAAATGTCAAAAATAAAAATTTATGCAAAAAACATATTAATACCAATAGCTGTTGGTGTAGTAATAGGTTTAATAACATCAAATTCTATGGATTTAAGCACTTTACAAAGGCCACCATTAACACCACCAGGCGTATTATTTCCTATAGTATGGACAATTTTATATACATTAATGGGAATATCAACAGGAATTTTAGAAGTGAATAAACAATTTGAAGGTTCTATAAAATCAATATACTATACTCAACTTTTTGTTAATGCTTTATGGTCAATAATTTTCTTTACATTAAAATTAAGATTATTTGCTTTTATATGGGTAATTCTTTTAGATGTATTAGTTTTACTTATGATTATGAATTTTTATAGAAAGAATAAGACTGCTGGATTACTTCAGATACCGTATTTGGTATGGGTGTTATTTGCAACGTATTTGAATTTGGGGATTTATTTATTAAATAGTTACAATTCATAGCAGTTCTAATTGACCCGTTGCAGGACATATAAAAATTATAAGTTGTGAGCAGGAAGAGATATCAAGAGAATTAAAAATTACTTGACAAGCAATAAAAAAAATTAAAAGAAAAAGAACTTATAAAAAGAATAGAATCAAATAGGAATGGTTATTGGGAATTAGTTAAATTTTAAATAAAGTTTGCAATAAAGTTTGCAATAAAACAAAGAGCATTTACTTTGAAGAGTAGATGTTCTTTTAATTTAACAATTTATTTTAAATGTTTTGAGATATTACTTAGTGTATAAAATTTTAAAAAAATTAAAAAAGTGCTTGAACAAAAAAACATTTTATAGTAGAATTTAAGGTGTAAAAAACAAAAGAAAAGGGAAGGTAGATAAC
>CAZHCX010000221.1:0-1097 GCA_964531445.1 uncultured Clostridium sp.
ATCAAGCTCGTAGCGCGTTGCTTTGAGCTGACGTGCTTGGTAGCCCTGTCGCCGATCTTCTTTGCAACATTGGTCGGAGAGGAAAGCAAGCGGTATTTCCGCAAGTTTATGTCGGCGTTCCTGACGACCGCAGGCTATATTGCATACGTCGCAATCGTTTACGCCGTCGGAACACGATGGGTAGCGCAGGCTACGGAGCCGAATCTTGTTACAAGTCTATCATCACTGTTTCTGCCAATCATTTCTACGCTCCCGCGCGCGATCATTATTATCGCGTGCTGCCGCGTTATGGTAAAGCCGCCGAAGGTGCTGTTGTCGCTGACAGACGGAGGTTAATGCATGAGAAAAGTAAAAATAACCAAACAGCAGACAGTCAATCCAAAAGCGGTTTATATGGGCTTGTCAATCCCACAGGTGCTTTTAATGGCGGTGGGTATTGGAATCGCGCTCGGCGCGGTAGCTCTTTTTATCTTCACCCTTAAAGTACCCGTTAATCTCGTTATGGCTTTTGTGTTTGTGGAGCTGCTGATTTTCGTCGGATTGGCGGTTATACGAATAAACGGAATGAACCTCTTTAAGTGGATTATCGTGATGTTTCAATCGCCGATATTCCGACCATATCAATCAAAAGGGGTTTTAGACCGATATGAGGAAGAAAAAGAAGAATAGTAAAATCGTCATGGTGGACGAGCGCAAAAAGAAAGGAAAGGGTTATTCCAAACGGAAATCAAAGGCTCACACAGCGCAGGACACCATTCCCTTTGACGAAATATATGAGAACGGCTTGTTTCGCAGCGGTGAAACGTTCAGTATCCTATTCATGTTTGAAAACATTGACTACAAGGTCATGCGCGAGAATGAAAAGGATGCGTTCTATGAAAAGTATATGCACTTTCTCAATACGCTGCCGCAGGACGTTCAATATCAGGAATTGATCCTCAATTATCCCACAGACCGTGAAATGATTGAGGAAGCAATCGTTCCGAAAAATGATAACCAGCTATGCAGCCGAGCGGTTCGCCGCGATTACTGTCAGGTAATGGAAGGGGTCGTTGAAACCGCCGCCGATCAATCCTGCGAACAGGTGATTTTATCGG
>CAZHCX010000222.1:0-1091 GCA_964531445.1 uncultured Clostridium sp.
GATTCGTTTTCATCAAGGTCTTTTTTGTTTGACGGATAGACAAAATCAGGTTTAAGGCAACACCGCATAATTGCGAAGTCATTGAAAATATGATATAATAAAAACATGAACAGACAGATGACACTGGCAGAAATGAATGATGAGTTTGGTGCAGCCAGAACCAACAAAAAAGAATTTCTGAATAAAATGGATAGCGTTATTCCGTGGGAAACATTCGTAAAAGAAATAGAGCCGTACTATTACAAAGGAGAGCGCGGCAATAAACCGTACCCACTTGAATTAATGCTGAGAATATATATGCTTCAGAATCTATACGATCTTGCAGATATGAAAGTAATGTATGAGATTCTTGATAGTCGTGCGTTTACTGAGTTTTGCTGTATCAATTCTCCTGATGAAGTACCCGACGGAGATACAATCGGACGTTTCAGAAATCTGTTGAACAAATACGGATTACAGCAAACGATCTTTGAAACAGTAGTCGATCTGCTGTTGCAACGCGGTCTGATTCTAAAAAAAGGTACCATTGTTGATTCGACATTTATTGAAGCCCCCTCATCCACCAAGAACAAGGAAAAGAAAAGGGATCCGGAAGCGCACTCTGCTAAAAAGGGCAATACATGGCACTTTGGCTACAAAATGCACATAGGAGTTGACCGTGACAGTGGGCTGGTTCATCATGTAAAAACGACATCAGCAAACGAACATGATGTCACAGCAACAAGTGAATTGATGCACGGTGAAGAAGAAACTTTGAATGGTGACAGTGGCTACATTGGTGCAGATAAACGCCCCGAAGCAATCAGGAAGAACAAGCAAGGCAAGAAAATCAGATATATTATCAACAGAAAGCAATCATATATCAATAAGCTCTCTAAAAGCGGACAATACGCAGCAAAAAAGAGAGAGCGTGAAAAATCATCTGTTCGCTGCAAAGTTGAACATGTTTTTGCAGTTGTAAAAAGACTTTTCGGTTATCGTAAAACACGATACCGAGGACTGCGAAAACAGATGCTGAAAAGTTATATCATGTTCGCATTGGCGAACCTTTATCTGGCTGACAGAAAATCTCTGTCGGTCTGATTTGGTTT
>CAZHCX010000223.1:0-1090 GCA_964531445.1 uncultured Clostridium sp.
TAATGTTGTTTGATACCTCTGCTGGGTTGAATGTTGCATAAGTATAGAAAAATGTGAATCCCATTATTAACAATAAGTATACTATTGCGTTAGCTACTGTATATCCAATACCAACTGCTGATGATGATGTAGCAATTGAAAATTTATAAATTACTGACCAAAATCCAGTTTGTGTTGCTATATCTTTTACAAATATTTGAATTATCATTGCTGGAAATGTCAAGAATGATGATGCAAATATTATTGGCATAACTCCTGCCATAGCTAATTTTAATGGTATATGTGTATTTTGAGCTCCTACCATTTTTCTTCCTACTACTTTTTTAGAATATTGAACAGGTACTCTTCTTTCTGCTTGTTGTATAAATACAACTCCTGCAACTAGAATTATTGATCCTATTAATATTCCTAAAGCCATTAATAATCCTGTTGTACTAAATCCTGTACTTGGAACTATTAATCTTGCTAATGTTCCTACAAAGCTTGGTAACCCTGAAATAATACCAATAAAGATTATCATTGAAATTCCGTTTCCAATACCTTTATTTGTTATTTCATCTCCAAGCCACATTAGTATTGATGTTCCTGCAACTAATGAAATTATTACTAATGCTGCTGTAGAAAATTCTGTATTTACGAATATTCCAGAAGATCTATATGTAGCAAATACACCAATTGCTTCTATTAAAGCTAATACTAATGTTAGTATTTTTGTGTATCTGTTAATTTTCTTTCTTCCTTCTTCTCCACCTTCTTTAGTTAATCTTTCTAAAGATGGAATTATCATTCCTAATAATTGAATAACAATTGAAGCTGTTATGTAAGGGCTTATTGACATTGCAAAAACTGAAAATCTAGAAAATGCTCCTCCGGAAATCATATCTATTAATCCAGCTACTCCGTTATTTGAGCCCATAGCTTCTTCTAATGCTATACTGTTAACTCCTGGTACAGTAATATAACATCCTAATCTGAAAATTACAACTAATAATAGTGTGTATAATATTCTCTTTCTTACGTCAGGTGTCTTAAATGCATTTTTGATTGTTTTAAACAATTAAATCACCTCAGCCTTTCCGCCTAAAGCTTC
>CAZHCX010000224.1:0-1084 GCA_964531445.1 uncultured Clostridium sp.
TCGAGAATAACTTTTTACAATTCTCTCCGTCGCAGTAAAGCAATTCGAATTTCTGTTTTTCTGCAGGAACAAGGTATATTCCCTTTTGCTTCTTCAAAACAACCGCATCCAATCTGGCTGTCAGTGATGAAACTTTTGAAAAACTGCGGGTTTCATCGCTGATATATTTATGCCTGAAAATACGATAAAATTATATCATGATAATTATCAAAAGCCAATAGCTAAAGGCAAGACAATTGAATAATCCTATCCGAGCGAGAGATACATCCAGAGCCGTAGTTATGCGATGACCGGAAGCGAGCGAACACTTAGTACCGCGCCATGACCTCGAAAGAGCGAGCGAGAAACGGGCTATAAGCGGCGAAGGATGACACCGTGCGAAAAGCCACGCACAGGAACTGTAGCCGGATAGGATGCCGAATTTTAAGAAAGGAATTTTTACAAAAATGGTAAAAAACAAACTTGCCGTCATTGACGGCGAAACATTAATGGATATGCGATTAGAACCTGTCCGCTATTGCATTGAGGGACTTCTGCCGCAGGGCGTTGCTATGATAAGCGGCGCACCGAAAATCGGCAAGTCTTGGATGATGTTGGACTGGACAGTCCGCATAGCCAAAGGAGAAGATGTCTGGAATTTCAAAACTACAAAGGGCACAACGCTCTATCTCTGCTTGGAGGATAACTGGAACCGTGTGCAGAGCAGGTTGTTTGACGTAACGGACGAAGCGCCCGGCAACGCTTACTTTGCCATCTCGTCCTGTTCATTAGCAAATGGTTTGGAAAAGCAGATTACTGATTTTGTAGCCGAACATCCGGACACAGTGCTTGTTACGATAGACACCTTCCAATTGATTCGTAACGCAGAAAAGGACACAAGCTACTCCAACGATTATCAGGAAATCGAAAAATTGAAAGCGTTAGCTGACAAGCTACACATCACCATTCTGCTTGTTCATCATCTGCGAAAGCAAGGCGACAGCGACCCGCTGAACAAAATCTCCGGTACTACAGGCATCAGCGGCGCGATTGATACCGCGCTGATTCTTGACAGAAGCAGCCGTAATCAGAAGAACGCAACGCT
>CAZHCX010000225.1:0-518 GCA_964531445.1 uncultured Clostridium sp.
GTTATCTGCTAGGTTTGGGAAATATACCCTTGCTAATTCATTATAATCCCCAAAATATTTTGATACCTGATTTTTTTCTTCCTCAGTAAGTATTTCTTCTTTTGTTATTTTTGCAATCGCTTGTGTGAAAATACAATAAATTGCCAACTCACTATAATCATCTTTTTTTACCATGTTAATAAGAAAATTATTTAAAGAAGTAGAAACTAATACACTAATAACTATAATTATCAAGAATTGTTTAATTTTATCTTTACTTTTTAATAAAATTAAAATTACAAATGGAACTGTTCCAAGTAGTGCATACTTTGCATTACTTCTAAATATCAACATTAATATTCCTATTAAAATTAAATAACAATATTCAACAACAGTACATTTTTTATTAAATGATTTATATAATCCAATTATAAATAAAATTAAAAAACCAGAAAATATAACATCTTTAGTTGTTGAAATTGAAAGTAACTGGTTATATGGAAATAATGCATAAAAAACAATACAAATAATCTTCAACC
>CAZHCX010000225.1:528-1082 GCA_964531445.1 uncultured Clostridium sp.
ATAAGTAAAAATAGATTCCATAAATATCATCTGAAATACCGAAAATAAAAACATTCCTATATTACCAGATTTAAAAACATACACTCCAACTCTGTAAAATAATGTATAAAAAACAGAGCAAACAATGGGATGTCCTAAGTTAAATCCTAAATTAAAGAAACAGTCTCTTATCTGATACCCTCCATCATAACAAACCAACGCCGGATAAAAAGAAAGTAAAGCAGGTATCCAACATATAACTATTATTACAAAGACCAAATATTTATCATATATTTCCTTTATTTTAATGCCAATTTTTTTATAAGATTTATTTTTTCCCTTACAATGACTTATACATTTCAAAGTCAAATAATGAACCAAAACAAATAAAATATTTAAAACTACAACTTTTATTATATCTACTATAAATTCATTTAAACTTTTTACAGAATATCCCTTATATTGTAAATTTGCTCCTAAGACAAACTGAATACTAATTAGCAACCAGAAAAAAGCTATATATTTAAATTTTCTTTCATTTATTTTATTAAGAATCCACTCTCCTATTTTTTTGT
>CAZHCX010000226.1:0-1060 GCA_964531445.1 uncultured Clostridium sp.
GGTCTGCAGCTTCTGGCTATCGGTATTATCGGCGAATATATCGGGAAAATTTATCTGGAGACAAAGCACCGTCCGCGGTTTATCGTAGATAAATATCTGGATGATTGACATAAGGAGCTTAAGGAATGAATATTATAAAATTGGAGCGGCGTAACAGCTCGATGGATATCCTGCGTATCGTCGCCGTGTTCACGGTCTTATCCGTACACTTTTTCCTGCACAACGGCTTTTACAGCGAGCCTGTCAGCGGCTTAGGCCCGATCGAGGGTATAATCAACAGCATCACGACAGGCAACGGCGATTCACTGCACGGGCCGCTGATGTTCCTTGCGGTCGGAATGCGCACGCTTTTCGGCGTCTGTGTCCCGCTTTTCATGATTCTGACGGGCTATCTTATGAGCAAAAAGGAGCTGCAGAAGGGTTACTACAAGGGTATACGCAAAACCGTAATCGTCTTTATTCTCGCGACCTTTGCCTGCATGATCTTCAAATCTGTACATGAGATTCCTGCTGCGAAGGAGGCTTTTTACAGCTTTAACTTCGGCGCGATGTTCGAAGCGATCGCACAGTCGGGCAAGTATAATTTCATTAACTACCTCTTCTCTATTCTCGATTTCACGGGCGCGAATTATTCGTGGTATATTGAAATGTATATCGGAATGTTTCTTATCGCACCCTTCCTCAATCTCGCATACAATAAACTGGGAAGCAAAAAGCACAAGCAGATCCTGGTTGTCACCATGGTTTGCCTTACAATTCTTCCCACAATGCTCAATATCTTTAATTTCCAGAGCGCTGAATGGTGGGTCACTCCCACGGGCAGCGATGAATTTCAGAAGCTTGTTCCCGCTTATTGGATGGGACTTTATCCTCTCACCTATTATTTCGCGGGCGCTTACCTCAGAGAATACGGTCTGCGTCTCAAAACAGGCGCTGCCGCGGCTCTCTTTGTCGGCACTTTGCTCGCTTCAACCGTATTCAACTGGTTCCGCAGCTACGGCGGCGGCTTCAAAACAGGCATTTACGGTTTCTGGTACGGCTTCTATCCGTTTGTGCTGTC
>CAZHCX010000227.1:0-1054 GCA_964531445.1 uncultured Clostridium sp.
GCGACTTTGCGTTTGTATCTCCTACATAACCCATACCGACAATTAAATCGTCCATAGACGTATAGTGATCGTAAACGATAGCGCACTTGATCGCCTGCGTCACCAACGCTGCTCCGGTAAAGCTCGAACCGAATTCTCCTGTCAAAAGACGCTCCAATAAATCTCTGTCATGCTCCGACAGCCTGACTTCGGGCAGCTTGAAATTTTCGTCGTCGTTTTTCGTTTTTAACAAAACCGAATCTTCATTTTGTAAATCCACATTCTGCATTTCCAAAATATTCTGCGTACCGATTTTGATCACCTCATTTACGGCAGGCGTGATAACTGACTCGGATTTTTTGAAGCTGTGCCACTCGTTCCCGTTGAAATAGGAAGTTTTGTATGTACAGCTTTTCAAACCGTTTTGTCCCTGCTGAACGATTTGTGATTCACCGATCAGCATATCGTCCGCGTCGATTTTTTCGGTTTTATACGGTATGATTTCTTCCCGCGTTTCTTCCTTGTATTCGATTTTGGTAATAACGATAGTCTGATCATCGGTTATCATATCCGACAGCTCCCAGCCCATCACGTCGTCCTTGCCGAGCTGAATATGCAGACGGTTCAGTGTATTTTCAACGGTGTCCTGCGGCACTTTGTAATCTTTCATCTTGCCGTGATACTCGATGTGAACGGTTATCGGCGGTTTGGGTAGAATCTCGTTTTTGTCATAAAGAACACGCACCGATTTTTTCTGCGGTTTTATTTGATTCGGCAAATCTGTCCGTGCGTGAACGGTAAGGGAAACGCAGATTGTCGTCAAAATCAAAACGCCGATCAACCCGATTTTTACAACGATTGTTTTACTGCGGAATATCAATTTTCCCATCACCTTTCAGCTTGTTTTCGAGAAAAACGATTTTATAAACCACAAAATCGTGATACTTCTTTCGCTTATAAAAGCGTGAACGGTAATAACCGCTGACCGCTATCAAATCCCCTTTGTGAGCGTATTCACAAAGATTTTTTGCAATACGGTTATAGCAGACTAATTCGGGAAAATCTGTTTCTCCCT
>CAZHCX010000228.1:0-270 GCA_964531445.1 uncultured Clostridium sp.
CTTTTGACATACTAGATGACCAAAAAAATGTTGTTGATACTATAAAAACAAATGTTAAAGGTGAAGCTACAACAAAAAGATTACCAATCGACCAAAAATATACAGCGGTTGAAAAAGAAACTAAAAAAGAATATGTACTTACAGACAAAACACAAACAGTTACTTTAAAACAAAATGAAATAAAATCAATTACTTTTTAAAATGAAAAAATTGGTGGGGTTGCTCTGGCCGCAGGCCGCCAGCAGGCTGACGGACAGGCAGAGCGCGAGA
>CAZHCX010000228.1:280-1042 GCA_964531445.1 uncultured Clostridium sp.
TCTAAAAGGTGCAAAGGTCGGTATTTATTACGAAGATGATAAACAAGTTGCAACAATAGAAACTAAAGAAGATGGAAAAGCAACAAGTTAAAAATTACCTTATGGAAAATATTATGCTAAAGAATTAGATACAGGCTCTCCATATTATTTACTAAATGAGAAATCTTATGAATTTGAAATAGTTAAAGATGGCGAAACTGTACCATTAACAATAGATAACGAGCCAACAGACATAACTGTTGAAGTAGATAAAAAAGGTACTGTTGAAATAAAACCAGGCGAAGATGTAAATTATGAATTTTCTAATGTAATGAATAATTCAAATGTATATTTAGATAATTTCAAATGGTTTGATTATATTCCAACAGACCATGTAAGACTACAAAAAATGACAACAGGAACTTGGAATCAAGACTTAAAATATAAAGTATATTATAAAACGAATAAATCAGAAGATTATATTTTATTTAAAGAAAACCTAGATACAAAAGAAAATTACGATTTAGACTTTACTGAAATTGAACTTAGTGAAGATGAATATATCACAGAAACAATGTATGATTTTGGAAAAGTTGAAAAAGGTTTTAAAGAAGACACAAAACCAACAATGAATTGTAAGTCATTTGATACTTTAGAAGATAATCAAACATTTACAAACCATACTAGAACTGTTGGAACATACTTCGGTGTAACTGCTGATGCAGACAGTAAATGGACTACAATAGTTCATAAACCTAAAGAACACCACTAAGAAAAATTACC
>CAZHCX010000229.1:0-1041 GCA_964531445.1 uncultured Clostridium sp.
CATTTTTTCAATTATGCTTGTATACCCATTAGCACCTATTACAATATGATCTAATAAAGTAATATTAAACATTTTGGTCGCTTTTATTATCTCATTTGTAACTTCAAAATCTTTTTTACTTGGTGTAGAATCACCACTTGGATGATTGTGTATTAGTAATATCCTAGGAGCTTGTATTTTCAAAGCTTCTGCTATAACATCTTGAACATTAATTGTAGCAAATGAATACCCTCCTATTGAAAGTTCCATATATTTTAATAACTCATTTTTATTATTTAACAACATTAATTTTATATGTTCTCTTTTTTCAAATCTTAATTCTTCAATAGCAAATTTTGCAGCTATATTTGTATCACTTATTTTTGTTTTTTTGCTATAACTTGGACTTGACATTCTAATAGAAAGCTCGCATACAGCTTTTATTTGTATCGCTTTTACTCTTCCAATTCCCTTTATATTCATAAGTTCTTCTAATGAGACATCTCTTAAAAGTTCTAATTCACTAATTTGATAATCTTTGTTCATACTCAAAATTTTTTGTGCTATCTGAACTGAAGTTTCTTCCTTTGTTCCTGATTTAATTATTATTGCCAGTAACTCTGCGTTTGATAAATATTTTTCACCATATCTTTCTAGTTTTTCATATGGTCTTTCTAGTTCCGGTAATTCTTTTATTTTTATTGACAAATTTTAACCTCTTTTCATTTAAATTTGTCCCCATTTTTTATTTTAGTGCTTTAAATTTTTTTATATATTAATAAAGCCAGTACCATTCCTATTATGCTAGAAATATTAATTTCAAATATTAATCCAAATGTTAATCTTACTACGCTTAAATTTAAAACTATTGGATCTTGTAGACCAAATTCTTGTCCATAAGAAAGCCACCATAGCGATGGTATTCCAGATGTTAATTTTCCAATTAATCCCCCAACTACAAGCCCAGCTAATAAAAATAGTAATAATACCCATATATTTTTTTCTTTTGTTGCCATTTTTATACCTCCAAAAATTCTATTATCCTTACGGATACACCTTTTT
>CAZHCX010000230.1:0-1025 GCA_964531445.1 uncultured Clostridium sp.
CTAGTATTTTCTTTTTTATTGGAAATTTAAATAAATTAGGTGTAGCAAATTTGAAAATTGCATAATTGAAGTTCTGTTATCTAATAGTTCGTCTTGATAGATAGAACCGAGTATTCTTTGATATAACTCACTATTCTTTATAAGACCATTCGGAATACTAATATTTACTTTAGGATGTTTTTCTTCTACCCAGATGCCATTGTCTTCAAAATAAGTGCTAGGTTCAGAAATAATTTCTAACACACAACTCATTACAATATCCATATTAATACTAAATCTAATAGATTGTAAATATTCGCTATCATCAGACTTATTTACCATAATTACAGGATAACTTATGAGACTATACATCAAGCAACTTCCTATAATAAAACTGTCTGGTTTTCCAGTAATCTTAGTGCTACATATCCAATTAACTTTGTTTGAAAAGGAAATTAGATACTCAAGACTTGTATCAATCTCAATACTTAGCGATGTATCTTTTAATTTGCTTAATGTATCTTTAACATGCTTATCTACTAAGTCAATATAATACTTATCTTGTACTTTTAGTTCTTGAAGCCTCTTATTCTTGGCTTCTGTTCTTCGTTTTTCATCTTCGTCAACCGATTTGGCAAATATTACAATTCCCTCTATTGTGTATAGTACACAAATTGCAACAATACATAGCTTTATCCATATAGAAATATTTTTCAAAACAATTAATATGGTTCCATATAGTAAAGACAACCAAATTACAAAAGCAAACCATCCCCAAGTTTCTTTAAAGAATTGTTTTATTTTCCGTTTCTCCATGCCAATACCTCCTGAAAAAAATTTTTTTACTACGCTTGTATATACTTAACCTGCAAAACAGGATTAAAAAAAATTAACATAAGTATTATATCATTTTTTATTGGTATTTTCAACATTTTGTTCAAAGAATTTTTTCGTTTGTATCATTTTTTAGATTTCAAGAAACAAAACAGTTTCACATTTTTATGTAAATCTAGTGTTTTTTATCAATTTATACATTAAAATTACGT
>CAZHCX010000231.1:0-1024 GCA_964531445.1 uncultured Clostridium sp.
TTTATTTTAAGCATTTTGAACCCTGTCTGCGACAGGGAACCGATATTCTGTATCACAAATGACCATTCCGAAAAAACAATGGGTTCATCGGTGTCATTACCGTTCTCGTCAACCTCTTTCAGGCTTAGAGCATTTCCACAAACGATGTTCCTGCTCAGGATGAATCGTACAGCCTTTCGGCAATCTTCATTTACTTCTTTTTTGCAGATGGCTTCATATTCTGTATTCCAAATATCATATAGCCTCTGGCGGCACGCGAGGACGTTGTCCATCATTAGGTCTACGCCATAAATGCTTGCCACAGCTATTACCGACTGCTTTTCAAATTCAAGAGGCAACGGTTTTTTCTTTTTAGGCGGGACAGCTCTCTTCTTGGCGGCCTCCAGTTTTCTTCTCAATATCTCAGCTACGAAATTGCCATCACCGCAAGCTGGCTCCAGAAATCTGCTGTCAACGCGCTCCGTCTCCTGTTTTACCAAATCCAACATGGCATTGACTTCGCGATCAGCTGTAAAAACCTCTCCGTGGTCTGCCACACGTTGTTTGGATTTTACCTGCTCGGTCATAAATCTCCTCCAAACAAAAGACCAAATTAAAGTCCTAATGTACGGTCTTAATCTTTCTCATTCATCATCATGTTGAAGTGCTGGGTCTGATTCATTGCATCAAAAATGGTCCAGAACGTATCCTTATACTGCTGGCAGTCGATACTCTCATCCACAAAATGCAGGCCATCATTGAAAGAGTCACTGCGTTTGATATAGGAAAGCATAGCCTGCGCCAGATGAAACTTTGTGTAATCAGGCACTCCACCAGCAACTTCCGTCAGGAATTTATCTTTGTTTTCTTCCAGAACAATCCGGCACAGCTCCTCGCTTTCATATCAACATAGCTGGAGGAAGTAATACTCCAGAATTCGCCGGATAACATTCATGAGCGGGATCGGGCTATCCAGCTTGTCATACTCTTCCCACAAAGCAGAGTAAGAATTCTTGACCGGGTTGTAGTTCCGGTCCTTCTCACT
>CAZHCX010000232.1:0-531 GCA_964531445.1 uncultured Clostridium sp.
GTTTCGGCGCGAACCAACAGTTGGAATTTGAATGTGTCACAGGCAGATGGCAGTGAATATTTTTATTCCGTTGGGTATGGCGGCAGTCCAAGACCGCAGTGGTCGGTTGTCCGTCAGAATTGTTTCATCCTCTGCAAGCGATTAACAACAGCGTTTAACAGTTGTATCACGGAATACGATGATGATCTCAATATTATCAAAATATTGGAATGGCTCTATGATAACGGTCAGGCATCAAACGCTGTGGAATTAGGAACCAAATGGAACGTGTTTAACGCCCATGTTACAAACTTCATCAATGAAACATCAGAATTAGTCGGATATAGCGATTCTGTTCCGACGGTAAACGGCAAGGAAGTTACCGTAGAACAGTATCAGAACCTTTACAGCCGCATCAATACGGAATTGGAAAGTCTGAACGCCTATGTATCCGACGTTCGCTCCAACTATCAGGCTTCAAAAATCAGCAGCGACGGCGGTATGTCCGGCGCGATGATAGATTCAGGAAGTATCGTCAATTATCTTTGGACG
>CAZHCX010000232.1:541-1018 GCA_964531445.1 uncultured Clostridium sp.
TGATCATCAGTGACGTAGGCTTCGGCTCAGCCAATACCAACCGTTTTTTAGGAATCAGCACTTCCTCAGACAGTATTCGCTCGATTGCGGATTCCGTGGCAGGCGTAACAAAAACCTTTGCCTATGCGATCGCAGTCATTCTGTTCGGCGTGAACATTACAACAACGGCATTGCAAAATGAAATACTGACCCTGCGCGGCGGTATCAAGGTTTTCGCCAGAGTTATCCTGGTGAAAATCTGGATAGACCTCGCCATTCCCATTTGTATGTATGCGTTGGGAATTGTAAACAGCTTGGCGCGTCAGATTTTAACGACGCTATCATCTTCAGGTGGCAGTGTTTTCGGAAATTCAAGTATCAATTCTTCCTCGGCTTCGGGCTGGGGAGCAATTCTGAAAATGGTAACGAGAATATTCAATGCTATCATTGAGTTTATCACGGGCTTTCCGAGCCTGATACTTATCATTATTATGATTG
>CAZHCX010000233.1:0-1016 GCA_964531445.1 uncultured Clostridium sp.
GGTGAAATATTTGCTTATAAACTTTTAAGGTGATTTTATCATAAATTAAATACAAAAAATCACGAATTTTATTTGACACAATTCGACACGAATGGTATAATTAAAAGTACAAATAATATTAAAATACTCGATAGATGATATATCGAGAGATTGCAGGAGGAAAACGTTATGACAAAAAAAGGATTATGGATAAGCGTGACAGGACTTGATGGCAGTGGTAAAACTACATTAGTGGATAATCTTCAGAAATGGTTATCTGAAAAAGAAAAGACTGTATATCGGTCAAGATTACCACACGATGAATATCTTGTAAAAACACTTTTGAACGAATCTAAAGACAAATATACTGACAGATTATTATTTGCTTTAGATAATCGTATTTTCGGAACAAAATTAAGTGCAATCAGAGATGATTACGACTTTATCTTGACTCAAAGATGCTTTCTTGATAGTTTTGTGCATGGAGCAGTACAGGGTTTTTCGTACGACTGGATAGAAGAACTTAATAAAACATCTGAACTCCCAAGAACAGATATCTTGATTCATTTGGTAGCTGAAGCATCAGTTGCATATCAGAGAATCTGCGATGATCCGGATGCAGATAAGTTTGAATACCCTGAATACATTGGCGTTCAGGAACGTGAAACAAGAAGAGCGTATTCAAATGTTTTAAAAGGTGGTGATCCAGCGTTAGATTCTTTCAAAAAATGTAAATACATCTATATCGACACAACTCAGATGACAACTGACGAGGTTTTTGAATTGGCAACAAAGAAACTTAGTGCAATTCTCAATATCTAGTAATCCAAAGGGACTTAAACCAAATTTTGGTTTAGGTCTTTTTTATATGATTTTTCTATTGTTTTATATTGCAGAAATTTTTTGAAAAACATAAAATTTTCTTTCAAAAATCATTTACAATAAAATTTTGTAATGTTACAATAAATGACAAATATTTTAAAAAGGGAGGAATAAACATGGCAAAAATATTACAAGACATATCAAGAACATTTAAC
>CAZHCX010000234.1:0-1008 GCA_964531445.1 uncultured Clostridium sp.
AAGGTCGAACTCAATCTTTCAAAATATATATTAAACTTTCATAAATTAATTTTTTATTTTACTTAACTGTAACATTGTAAACCCAAAATACAAAAATTTAGCTAAAAATATTGAAAAAACCTTTAAACTATTGTATAATATATCTTAGAAGAATTATGTAAAAGAAATTATTTTTTATTATGTAATGAAAAAGTAATAAAAAAGTAATAAAAAAGTAATAAAACGAACACATGAATAGCCGTAAACGGTTAAGGTTTGTTTTGATTTTACTTCTTGACATGCATAATTTGAATTTATATTATATAAAGAAAGGTATTATATTTAGGAGGTAATGTTATGAAACAGAAAGTTTTACAAGTAATTACGGCAATATTATTAATTATCACATTAACAATGGCCAACTTCTTGTTTCTTTGCGTTAATGTTGTTAGTTATGCCGCAGAACAAGTAAGTATTGATAAAAAAACGAACCATAAAAATGTAGAATTTATGGCTTATTTTGAAGATTCAAACGGTGGAAAGGTTGATAAAATTGATGCGTTAACAAATAATGATGATTTAAAATTATATCTACGAGTTGCGGTAAATCAAGAAGGTTATTTTAAGGGGGACATTGAATTAAAAGATGTAAACTTTAGAATAAAAGATGGAAATGCTGGCAAAGAAATTGAAAAAATAGAAGATAATAAAATATATTTAAATCAAATAAATGCAGGTGAATCAAAAGAAATAGAACTAAAAATAGAAATGATAAAAGATACAGAATTTGATTTAAACTTAATTGACAAAAAAAGCAATATTGTTTTAAAGGGTACATATAAAGATAGTACACAAAAAGATATTTCTATTAATTCTGAAAAAACAGTAAAAATGAGATACAAAAATCCATATGTAGGATCAAAAGTAGAAGTAAATTTATCTCAAGAAATAAACACAAATAAAGTGCTTAATATCAATGGAGAAGAAAAAAGAGTTATTCAATTACAAGTTGAATCATTAATAAACAAC
>CAZHCX010000235.1:0-1007 GCA_964531445.1 uncultured Clostridium sp.
ATATAAAAATGTTACAATATAAACTGTTACAACAAATTGCGTGAAGTATGCAATTCCGTAACAGTTTATTATTATGTGTATAACTAATATTTCAAAAATATTACGAATACAACAAAAGAAAGTAGGAGGTGAAATTTAAGTGCCAACAATTAATCAATTAGTAAGAAAAGGAAGACAAACAGGAGTAACAAAATCAACTGCACCAGCTCTTCAACATGGATGGAACTCAAAAAACAAAAAATTAACAAATAACAGAGCTCCACAAAAAAGAGGTGTTTGTACAGTAGTTAAAACAGTTACACCTAAAAAGCCAAACTCAGCTTTAAGAAAAGTTGCCAGAGTTAGACTTTCAAACGGTTATGAAGTTACATCTTATATCCCAGGTATAGGACATAACTTACAAGAACACAGTGTTGTATTAATCAGAGGTGGTAGGGTAAAAGACCTTCCAGGTGTTAGATACCACATCATCAGAGGAACATTAGATACAGCTGGTGTTAAAGACAGAATGCAAGCACGTTCAAAATACGGTGCAAAAAAACCAAAAAAATAAAAAGTAAATAATTAGTGCTTGTAATACTTACTGAAATTTAAGGTACTTAAATTTTTGAATAGATTATATGCACTAGACGGATAGGATAAACCTATCAGAGTACCTAAGATGTTTTATAAATATCTAAATAAATTAATTAAGGAGGGAAGAATAGTGCCAAGAAGAGGATTTATAGCAAAAAGAGATGTTTTACCAGATCCAATGTATAATAGCAAAACAGTTACTAAATTAGTAAACAATATTATGCTTGATGGTAAAAAAGCGGTTGCTCAAAAAATAGTATATGATGCATTTGACATTATTAAAGAAAAAGAAGGAAAAAATCCTTTAGAAGTTTTTGAAGCAGCTTTAGAAAACATTATGCCAGTTCTAGAAGTTAAAGCTAGAAGAGTTGGTGGAGCTACATACCAAGTTCCATTAGAAATTAGACCAGAAAGAAGACAAACTTTAGGTT
>CAZHCX010000236.1:0-1003 GCA_964531445.1 uncultured Clostridium sp.
AGATGATTTCTGTTTGGTTGAACAGAAGGTTGAAATGCTTATTGTCAGGTTGCTCAATGAGCACGAATATGTTGAGTTCCTTGTTGGTCGTGAAGGCGAGTTTGATCAACTTGTAACCTCTGCAATCCTTCGTTGCAGGAAGCGATTGGATACAGCTAACTGCTCTGTCACTTGGGTGATGCCTTATCTGAAAGCGGATTACGTCAAAAACAGCGATAGCTATGATAACTACTACGATTCTGTTGAGGTTTGCGAGCAATCCGCTAATACTCACCCGAAAGCAGCTATTCAAATCCGAAACAGAGCAATGGTTGACCGTTCAGATCTATGCGTTTTCTACGTTACGCATAGGAGTGGCGGTGCTTATCAAACGCTGCGATATGCAGAAAAGGCAGATGCAAATATTATCAATCTATGTGAATGATTCAACTTTTCGGTTACAGTTTTGCATTTCTGTATGAAGAAAGTTTGTGTTTATCCATCACGTTGCTATCATATATGATAACAAATCAGCGAGGTGATTTGTATCAAAACGAGCGATGATATTGTTAAAAAGCGTCAGGTGATAATATCTAAAATAGTTCAGGTAAGACTTGAAAAAGAGCTTTCACAAACGCAACTGGCTAAACTTACCGGTATGCACCGATCAAATATTTGCCGTATTGAAAGTGGTCGTCAAAATATATCTATTGATACTTTGATAAGAATATTTGACGCACTTGGAATGGATATTTCGATTGAACTGAAAGACAAATTAAGCGATTAATTTCAAACTTATACCTTCAGAAAAAGTTTTTTACAACCTATATATTTTTTCAATCCTCCTCATTAAGCAAGGAGTGTGATGTCTTACTTTTTCTTTCCACTGAGAACTTCGCTAACAAATAAGTGAAGTTCTCAATGGAATTATTGATAAACATAGACATTATCATCTATGCCGACCTAAGATCTACGTCGTTCGTAACGCAACTTTTAGATGATTGTTCGCAAAACCGCTAATTGT